>NZ_BJHV01000002.1 GCF_005405925.1 Streptomyces antimycoticus | reverse complement strand
GGGCGCCAGGTCGGCCGCTCCAGGGCCGGCCACCGCTCGCCCTCCTTGTAGTGCTTGCCCTGGGGGCGCTCCCGCAGCTTGCCGACGCCGCCCTTGACCGTGGCCTTGATGGCGGAGAGAACGGCGGCCAGGGCAGGGTCGAGGTCCTTGTGGCGCTCCATCGCGGCGAGGAATTGCTGGTCGTCCAGGTCCCGGGTGACGCCGAGGTCGGCGAGGGTGTCGACGTACGCGTTCTTGAGGCGGTCGTGCCACGGGTCCAGGTACGCGCCGGTGTCCCGCCGCAGGTAGGCCTCGAGGGGATGGACGTCGTAGCCGAGTTCCTGGGCGTAGGCGACGGTGTGGGTCTGGTACCAGGCCGGACCGGTCGGGCGCTCGCCGGTCGGTGTGAAGGGCGACGGCAGGCGCGGGTCCAGTTCGATGTGGCTCAGGTCGACCAGCCAGGAGCCGGGGATCTTCGGGTTGAACTGTGGGGTGTGGAAGTGGTCGGGGGCGGACAGGCCGACGACCAGGCGGGCCGCGGCCGCGAGGAACGCGGTGTTGAGGTCCAGGCCGATCGCGAAGGGCAGCAGGCACTCCTCATCGGTGAGCAAGTCCACCGGCCGCACCCACTGGTAGGCCTCTTCGTTGAGGAAGCCGCCGGTCCAGCCGGACTGAACGACGACGGGGTGTTCGGCGGTGGCCTCCGGCGGCGCCGGGTCCATCGGCTCCGTCCCGAGCGAGCCGGAGTTGTAGCCGGACACCCAGTTCCCGGTGGTCGGGTCCTGCACGGCCTTGGTGGGCGGGCGCAGTGCCGTCATCAGTTCCAGCCCGGAGACGGCCGTGGAGCCGCGCGGGGTGATGACCCGGGTCGCGTAGACGCCCAGGACGCGGGCGATGTCGGCCGGCGCCATCTCGGAGACGCCCGGCCAGGAGCGGGCATCGAGGGCGTCCCAGGACAGGATCGCCAGCTGCACGCACTGCCGCTCGCGGCCCTGGGCCTTGCGGTAGATGCGCGCCCACGGGCCGAACCCGCGCTGTGTGAGCTGCCACTTCGCCTTCGCTACCTGCTTGACGACCGGGTGGTCCTCGGGCAGGCGCAGGGAACGGCGCTGCTCGTGGCCCTCCAGGCGCTCCGGCAGTCCGAGCTTCACCGCGGCCGCCGCCGTGAGCACGATCAGCGGGTCGCTGTCCTTGCCGTAGCGGTTGAGCTTCGCGGCACCGAGGCCGGACTCGCGCAGCGTCCACTCGACCAGCTCGGGCACGGTGGTGGCCGGGCAGTCGAGGACGATGCCGCCCGTGCCGTACGCGGAGCCGTCGCCGTCCAGCACGGCGAGCGGGCCGTGCGGGAACCGCGGGTCGACGGCGGGCTTCGCGGCCTTCTTCGCCGCCGGACGCCGCGACGACGTCGCCGGGCGCGCGGACGGACGGGCGGGACGCTCGGGAGCGGCCTGGACGGCCGGGGTCTCCACCGGTGCGGTGGTCTGCGTCTCGGTGGCGGCGGGGCTGGTGAACGTCTCCGGTACCTCCGGCTGCGGCGCGGCGGCCGGGGCGGGCGCAGCGGCGGGGGCGCCGTGTGCGGGGTACTTCGCCGCCCAGCCGTTCAGCAGTCGCTGGTATGCCTCCAGGCGCGGCGACTTCGGCTCGGAGCGGCCGTTCTCGTAGTTCTTCACCGTCTGCGTCGACGTCTTCAGCGCGGCCGCGAGGCGGGCCTGGGTGATACCGGCGGCCTCGCGCAGCCGGGCACGCTCCGCCGGGGGCGGGAGCTGCGGCTCCTCCTCCAGTAGCGCGTCGACCGACGCGAACAGCTCTTCCTCAGTTGCCATATCTCTGTACCTCCACCCCGAACACTAGCAGCCCTTACCTCGATATTTAACCTATTTCTTTAACCTGATCGAATCATTCTGGTAGGGTGATCTTGACGTCACGCGGAGCAGCACAGACGCCAGCAGGAGGGGACAGTGGACGGATCGGGCAAGGCGCCGGACTCGGCGTCTGAAGTACGGGGGCGGCCCCGGAAGCGGGCCCGGCCGGGTCTCCTGCACCAGGTCCGGTCGGCGACTGGGCCGAGGAGGTCCTCGCCAACACCGTCCTGCCCGGCGTCCTGGAGGGTGCGGTTCCTCAGGCCCGCCCGGTGGTGGTGTACGTCCTGGGGCAGCCGGGCAGCGGCAAGACCACGGTCATCGACCTCGTGCACGCCGCGCTGGCGGCGCGAGGCGGGGCGGTGCGGGTCGACCGCGACACCTACAAGACCCTCCACCCCCACTACAGCCAGTACCTGGCCGAGGACGTGCGCACCGCCGGGGAGCGGGTCCGGCCGGAGACGTACCGGTGGCAGGCCGCCGTGGAGGCCGCGGCGCGCGAGGGCCGCTATGACGCGGTCGTGGAGGTACCGCTGTCCCGCCCGGAGGACTTTCTCGCCGGTGTCCTCGCGTCCCGGGAGGCGGGTTACTGGGTGGAGGTCGTGGCCCTGGCCGTGTCCTGGGCGGTCAGCGAACTCAGCGCCCTGGAGCGGTTTCTGCGCCTGGCCCGGGAGGGACTTGCGCCCCGGTACGTCTCCTGGGACAACCACGGCACATGCGCCGACGCGCTTACCCCGGCCCTCGGGGCGGTGGAGGCCGCGCACCTGGCGCACCGCCTGTTCGTCATCCGGCGCGGCGAAGAGACGGCGCTGGACGTCATCTACGACAACGAACTCGGCCCCAGCGGGCGTTTGCTCCGCCCGGCAGACGCGCCGGGCGCGGTGCTCACCGAGTGGCGCCGGCCGTGGGGTGCCAGGGAGACGGGGCGGATCCGCCGACAACTCGTTGACGCCGACCGGCGCCTGGCCGATCCCGCGCTGCCGGAGGACTGGACGCTCGCGGTGCGCCGCAACTCCGAGCGCGCCGCCGCGCTGGCCGAGCCGCTCCGGCGCATCGCCCAGCCCCGCCGGGACGCGCCCGGGGTGGACTACCACCGGCTCTCCGTCGAGGAGCACAAGTGGATCTACGACGAGCTGATCGTGCCGTCCCTCGGGCCCATCACCGGCCAGGAACAGCCGGTCGTCGTCTACGTGATGGGCCAGCCGGGCGCCGGGAAGACGCGGATCGCCCAGATGATCCTGCGCAGCCTGCGCGATCCCGTGCACATTACGGGCGAGATCTTCAAGCAGGCTCATCCGGACTACCTGCAGCTGCTGCGTGAGGAGCCGCGCACGGCTTCGGCGCGGATACGCACCGACTACCGGGCCTGGCAGGCATGGGCCGAAGCGCACGTGCGCGATCGGCGCGGGGACATGGTCATCGAGATCACCCCTGAAAGCGCTGTCCAGTTCGCCGCCCGCGCGGCCGTGGACCGGCAGGCGGGCTACCGCGTGCAACTGGCGGCCCTGGCGGTCCGCGAGGCCGATTCCCGCCAGGGCACGGCCGCCCGGTATGCCCACCTGAACCAGCAGGGCATTCCCGCGCGGTTCACCACCGGCGCCGGGCACAACGCCTGCTTCACAGTCCTGCCCGAGACGGTGGCCCTGGCCGAGCAGATGACTGTGGTCGACGAGGTGGTGGTGATGCGACGCGATGCCCACCCTCTCTACCGCAACCACCTGACCGACCAAGGGCGCTGGGCCCGGCGCCCCGCATCCGGCCTCGCCGTGACCGCGGAGCATTACCGCCCCTACACCTCCGAGGAAGCCGCCGGGTTCTGGGCCACCCAGCGCTGGCTGCACACAGCGATGCCGCAGTACCGCGACGACCTCGTCGCGATCGCCGGGCTGGCCTGTCCGCTGATGCCCGCCCACCGGCCGCAACAGCTCGACATGCCCGCTGCCCCCGCCACCGCGCTGCCCGTGCCCACCTGACCGGCCGCGCGGCCCGGCACCCGAACCGGTCCGCGGCCCCTCGCGGCTACGACTCGGGACCTGGTTCGGCAGCTTCCAGTTCCTTCAGGCGTGTGGCGTATTCGGCGGCGATCCGCGCGATCTCCTTGGGCCCGGCGTCCTGGAGCCGCTGCTGGTCCTCCACGCACTTCTGCCGCTGCATCTTCAGCTCCTCCAGGCGCTGCTGGTCACCGGAGCGCCGGGCGAGCAGCAGCGCCCGGCTGTACCAGGCGATCACCAGCCCCACGATGTCGTGCGCCACCTCATACCCGGGGGTCTCGTCGCCCGGACCGGGGGCCTGCCCCGGCTGAGGCGGTCGGTCAGGAGAGGACGGCGAGGATGCGGGGTCGTGCATGGGAAAACCACCTCGGGTGTTCGGGAACCGCTGGCAAAAGATCATTCTCGGACCTGGGCCGGATCCAGTTCACCACCGGCTCTTCTCAGTCCCCATACCCCCGCCGGGCTGCCGCCGGCCACCGCCCGCGGCATAGATTTGGATCCGCAGGTGATCACTTCTGGGGGGACATCACATGGCCGACCTTCGGGCGCTGTTCAGCTCCAATGACCCCGTGGGCAGCAATGAGGCGTTCACTAACCGGCAGATCCAGTGGAGCCTCGTCGCCACCGCCCTCGAGGAGCACCTGCGCCACACCGTTGATCCGGCCTTCGACGTTGAGGACCTCGAGGCGCCCCGCGACAACGTGCTCGTGTTCCACGGTGCCGGCGGCATCGGCAAGACGACGCTGTCGCGCAAGCTGGAGGCCGCGCTCGCCGACGCCGGACGCCGGCCCGCCCAGTGGGGCGCCCCGACCTGGTCCGGCGAGCGGATCTGGCCCGTACGCATCGACCTCGCCCGCTCCGCCAGCACCGACTTCAAACGGATCGTCCTCACGATCCGGGCCGCGCTCGCCGAGCTCGGCCCCCTGCCCGCCTTCGACGTGGCGCTGCGCCGGTACTGGGAGCACCAGCATCCCGGCGAGCCCCTGGAGGAGTACCTGCACCGCGGCGGGCTGACCTCCCGATTCAGCCGGGCGCTGCCGCAGCAGATGCAGTCCGCGCTGTCCGACGTCGCCCAGGCCCTGCTCCTGCCCGGCACCGTCGGGTCCGCGGTCGGCCAGGTGACCGGCTCCCTGGTGCGGGCGCTGCGGGAGCGCCGGCAGACCGTCCGCGCACTCGCCGGGTGCGCGCGGCTGGCCGACCTGCTGGAGGCCGAACCCGATCTGGACACCTTGTCCTTCTATCCGCACCTGCTGGCGTGGGAGCTCGCCCAGCTCCCGGCCGACAGAAAGGTCACGCCGGTGATCCTGCTGGACACCTTCGAGGACACCGGCGACCGCCACCGTGACGCCGAGCGGCTCCTGCAACGCCTGGTATGGCTCATGCCGAACTGCTTCTTCGTCATCAGCGGCCGCAACCGTCTTCAGTGGGCCGACGACGCTCTCCAGGGCCAGCTCGACTACACCGGCCCCGCCGCCTGGCCCGGCCTGGCCGCCCGCTCCGGGCGGCCGGCCCGGGCCACCGGGCAGGGCGGCGCCCGCCAGCACCTGATCGGGGACTTCTCCGAGCAGGATTGCGACACCTACCTCGCCCACCGCCTCACCCACAACGGCCGGCCGCTGATCGGCCCTGACATCCGCGCGGTCATCACCCAGCGCTCGCACGGCCTGCCGCTCCACCTGGACCTGGCCGTCGCACGCTTCCTGGAGATCCGCCGCACCGGCCGCACCCCCACCCTCGCCGACTTCGACCACACCTTCCCCGCCCTCATCGCCCGCACCCTCTCCGACCTCACTGTCGACGAGCGCCATGTCCTGCGCAGCGCCAGCCTGCTGGACGCCTTCGACCTCGACCTGGCCACCCAAGCGGCGGGCCTGGCCCACCAGGCGGCGGCACGCCGGCTCGTCGAGCGGCCGATGATCACCGAGGATCCACACGCGATCTGGCCCTACCACCTGCACGGCGCCATCCGCACCGCGCTACGCGCCGACGACCACACCGAGGACCACTGGACCCCCGCCGACTGGCACCGAGCCGCCGAACGCGCCCTCGCCGCCCTCGGCCGGCAATGGCAGGACACCAGCACCCTCCTCCCCAGCCGGACCCTCCTCGTCGCGTGCCTGCGCCAGGGCCTGCGCCTGGCTCGCGACCACCACCTGAGCGACCTCGGCTGGCTCACCGAGGCCGCCTTCGCCTACACCGCCGACTCCGTCTGGGAACCCCTCGCCCCACCCACCCACACCCCTAGCCCCTCCCCCGGCACCGAGCCGCAGCCGGGCCCGGACACACCCGCCGACGCCCTGGCCGAGCTCCTCACCGCCATCGCCCGCCGCCAGCACGAGCACCGCGAACGCACCGCCGAACGCCTCACCGCCGTCCTGAGCACCGGCCTACTCTCCGGCGAACTCACCGAACTCGCCCTGTACTACCGGGCGAAAGCCCACAAAGACCTCGGCCGCACCGACGCCGCCGCGCACGGCATGCGCCAGGTCGCCGACGCCGACGGCCGGCTCGCCCCACGCGCCCACCGCGGCCTGGCCAACCTCGCCCGCATCCGGGGCGACTTCCCCACCGCGCTGGCCGCCATCCCCACCCTGGGCTGGAAAGGCCGCCACCACCGCGTCCTGGCCCACATCAGATGGCCCCACGGCGACATCGACAACGCCATCGCCGCCTTCGAAGCCGCACGGACCGAAGCCGAACAGCACAACGCCCCCGGCGAGCGAGCCATCGCCCAGACCCTCCTCGCCCTGGTCACCGCCTTCACCGACCCACACCGCGCCGACGACGAACTCGCCCTCGCCCACCAGTACCTCGCCCCGCTCGACCAACGCGCCACCACCCTCTACGCTCACGTCGCCGCCCTCCTCCGCGACGCCGGCACCGACCACGACGTCACCGACCGCGCCACCATGCTGCGCACCGAAATCACCGTTGCCGGCCTCGCCTGGCTCACCCCACTCCTGGAAACCGCCCTCGCCTTCCACCACGCCGTACGCGACGCACCACACGACCTCACCGCCACCCTCGACCGCCTGCGCGAAGCAACCGCCAACGGCGACTTCACCTACTACGTCGACATCGCCACCGCCATGGGCAACCTGCCCCAACCCGCCGGAAGCACCATCCAGTGGCTTTACGACGCACACACCGTCCGAGAACGCTGGCGCGCCCTGGTCATCGCCCGTCAAGACCACCTGCGCGCCACCCAGTAGACGACTTCGCCTCACACGGCCGATCGGTCCAACCGGCTCGGCGGGCCTTGACCGATTACGCCGGGCTATGGCGTAACAACGCAGTCGCTTTCTGTGCACCCCGTCATACACTTCCGGGATCCCCCTGACAGAGAGGACGACTGCAGTGGCCTCGCCGGACGACACGAACAGCAACTCCCCGGCGGACCCGCCCGCCCCGCCACCGGCTGGCGGGAGCCCCGGTCGACGGAGCCTGCGGCAGCGGCTGCGCCACTACCACGACCACGATCTGGACGGCGGCGGCAGAGGAACGGTGGTGGGGGCCTTCATCGGGGGCTTATTCGGTTTGGCCGTAGCTGGTATCGGCGTCTGGGCAGCGTTGTCCGGAGGAGGAGGCGGCGACAGCGGCGGGGACAACGGTGCGTCGGGGTCTGACAGCAAGCCGAGCGCCAGCACCTCCAGCCAGGCCGAGGCCGCCCCCGAGCCGAGCTCACCGTCTCCCTCGGCCAGCGCCTCAGCGAAGCCGTCCGAGCCGAGCATCGACCCAGCAAAGCCCTTCCCGGGGAGCCGCTTCCTCTCCGCCTCAACGGCGACAGCACATGCGACTACGCCAGCCACATCGACTTTGACTCGTACCCCTTCGTCACCCGAGTCGACAGGACCGAGCCCGACGCCGAGGACGCAGCCGCACCAGCGGATATGAACTGGTACGGCTGCTCCCCGGTCGAATTTGGGACGGCGCGAGACAGCCACGCCGGCGTCCTCTCGAAGCGCCAACCGTTCAGCAAGGAAGCCTGCGAAGCCGTCGCGAACGGAGGCGGACTCGAAGAGGTCCTCATGCACTCGAATGCAGTGGAGGAGGCCGGAATCATCGCAGGCAACTCGATCTGTGTGATCACAGACAAGGGCAGACTGGTTCGCGCTCAGATCGTTGAAGCCCCCTGGGCACCGACCCTATCCCTGAAGATCACCACGGTCTCGTAGCACTGGACGTGTTCCGAGTCCTGCTCACCCACGGGATAGTCCGCGTGCACGCCGACGCGAGGCCTCGTCCAGATAGCGGTCATCGTGAACTGAGACCCGGCTCCAGCGCCTGCTCAGGCTGGCAGGCCGCAGCAGTCGCTGAGATAAACCGTGGACGATCTGCTGTTCGTCGGCGAACGGCGAGGGTGGGTACGCGACGGCGTCCGGCAGCAGGGCGGGCGTGATCTCCTTCAGGTCGGGGTGCGTGGCGGCGACGTTGCGCAGCGGCGGGGAGGGTGACGCGGGCCAGGCCGCGTCCGGTGCGGGAGAGCAGTAGCGGCCCGGTGGTCTGGGTGGAGTGCACCGCGGCGCCGCCCGCTTGAGTACTCCCGGTTCGCGGGCTGGGCGGAACCGGAAAATACTTACTCAGCGCTACTTATTCATCACTACACGTTCGCATTCTCCTCCTCGGGTCGGGATGCGGGGGGCCGCGGGCCTCGCGATGGCCAGCTGCTCCGACATCACCACGGCCGCCCCGAGCCGCTACCCCCACATGTCCGGAGCCCATCAGCCCCGGAGCGGCGTCACGCTGCGGCGGACGCTCAAGTGGCCGGTTCCTCAGTCTCGCCCTGGGCCGCCCAGGTCTTGCGAACGCGGCGGCGGCCGCCGGTCTCCTCGATGAGCTTGATCACTACAGCCGGGTCGGTTCCGTAGAGCCCGACCCACTCCGCGTACCGACGCTGGGCAGTGACGACGACGGTCCATTCGGCCTCGACTGCTGGGCCATCCGCTCTGAACTGCAGGGTGGCGAGGTGCTTGGTGGCCGTCATGCGACTACTCCTCGCCTCCGTGCTCAGTCGAGTTCGTCCGGGTCAATGCCCTGAGCCCGCGCGAGCGCGACCAGAAGACGCTCCATCGAGCCGATGGCATCTCCCATCGTGTCAACGGCACGCTCAATCCCGTCCAGACGCTGAGTGATCGACCGGTCTCCCGGCGCTCCGACGGCGTTGGCGAGTGAGTCGATGTTCCCGAACGCCGTACGCTGCTGCTCACCGATCGTCGCCAGCTGCTCGCTGTGCTCCGCAAGCGTCCGCCCAGTGCGGAACGCCTCCGCCTCCAGGTCCCGCAGCCGCTCGTCGTACGTCGCCGCCTCCTTCGCCATGCCCACCATTGTCTCAGGCCTGTGCCTTGGATCAGTCGCTTCCGGCAGCTTGGGCCCGCCGGTGCTCACGCCCTTCGACGTGCGCGCTTCAGTCACCGCCGCAGCGCGCCCCGCCGCCCGTCTTCACCCGGGCCGGGCGACGGGAAGGGCGGCAGCGGTGGCCCCTGCCAGGGCTGCTCCGGGGCGGCGTCTGCGGGAGATGCTGTCCGCCCCCGCGCACATCGCCGCGACCAGCGATGTCACCTTCGCCACCGGGTTCGCCCCGCCGCTGTTGTCGGCACCGCGGATGCCTACTGACTCGTGGACCAGCGCAGACAGCCGACCGCGCTCAGCAAGGCGTACCGCCGGAGGCAGCCCCGCGTCCGCGACCAGGTTCCGGTCATCGAATCTGGCAGAGACCGCCGAAGCGGCATGGGAAGATTGCATCTCGCGGGTGTTCTCTCGATCGGGTGCAATGGAGCCGTAGGAAGTCCCACCGCCCCAGGTCAGAGCGCGCCCGCGCTGTCATGCCCGTCTGCCGGACCCACTATCGGCCGGCGGATCGAGGCTAAGCCCGGCCCTCTTGGTCCACTCCTGTTCCCGTCCCCTTCGGGCACCGGGTGCGCTTGTCGTCCTGGGACGTCTGTCAGGCCAGAGCCGCTCGGACGCATTGGCGTAGTTGGGGGAGGACCTCTGCCTCGTACCAGGGGTTCTTGGCAAGCCATCGAAAGTTGAGCGGGGAGGGGTGCACGAGCGGCAGGACCGCTGGGAGGTAGTCCGCGAACCGTCGAACTGTCGCCGTGAGCGGTTCGCGAGTGCCAAGGTAATGCTGCTGTGCATAGCTACCGACGAGCAGCGTCAGTTGAATGTGGGGCATGCCCTGGAGGATCCGCGGGTGCCATCGGGCGGCGAAGTCCCGGCGAGGGGAAGGTCACCGTGGGCTCCCTTGCCGGGGTAGTAGAAGTCCATTGGGAGGAGGGCGAACTGTGCTGGGTCGCGAAACGTTGTTTCGTCGACTCCGAGCCACTCGATAAGGCGGGCTCCGCTCGGGTCGTTCCACGGGATACGCGACTCTTGTGCCCTGCGACCGGGTGCTTGTCCCACGATCACGATTCGAGCTGCCTCGTCGGCAACGTATATCGGTTGATAGTTCGCCGCTGTGGCCCAGGCGTTCTCAGGGTCAGCGATGATCTCGGAGCGGATACGCTCGAGGTCGGGTGCCGTCACCGACTTAGTCCTCTTCGTGGGGGATGAAGGCCATGCGCCAGCAGAGATGCCCTTAGGGTCTCCAACACCAAGACATGCGCGACAAACTCACCGGCGATCAGCTGGCCGCCCTGCAGAAGCTCGCCATGGAGTGGGCGTGACCGACTGCTGAGCCGGACCGGCACCGAGGAGGCCTCAGGCTTCACACCCAGGGCCTTCGTCTTGCCCGCCGGCCTTCCAGCCCGGCGAGTGTTCTTGGCCGATGTCCTCAGGGCGCCGTTTCTACCGTGGCAGCATCCACCGCCTTGCCAGGATGCTGAACGCGGCCAGCTGTTCCAGAGCCTCGCTCTCCTCCAGCTCATCTCCTTCTTCATGCGCGATGGGGCTGCGGATAGCTGAATAGACGCCGCGTGCGAAGTTTCCAGCACCGTCGTGGCGGTTTTTGAAGGTGTCGCCCCCGTCGTCAGGGCTCAGTCGCAGCCGCGGGTGCCCAGCGGTGGGGCTGTTGGTTGAGAAAGCGTTGGAGAGGAGCTTCGCCTCGGAGACACCCCTTCGTCCGAGCTTCGCCTGGGCCTGGACGTTGATGGCCCGAGCGGCGGCTCCCACCGACTCGCGGAAGTGGCCGCTCGGCACCCCGAACGTGATCGGCGAGAAGGCGAACGTGACGGCGTTCGTGGTGCGACGGCTCGTCGACCGCAGCCTCCTGGTCGATCTGAGCGCGAGCCCGGCCGGGACGCTTCACCACCCCGGCCAGGTCGCGGAGGTCTGTCAACGCGAGGCCCTGCCGGACCTGGTCGTTGCCAACACTCCGCTCGGACCCGAGCAGGCCGCGGCCCGGCTCGGGGTGCGCCGTGCCGACTTCGCCCTCATGGTCTGGCTCGGCTGGGTCCGCTCCCCGCAGTCGATCGAGGCCCGCTTCGGCACGAGCCGGGCCGGGGCCGTCGACGCCGCGCTCTACACCACGGCATCCGCCGACGCGGTCGTTCCCGCCCACCCCGCAGCCGACTGGGAGGAGCTGCGCTCGGTGGAGAAAGGCCGGCGCTCCCCGCTCGCGTCGCTGCGCCCGGCACCGGCACCCACATAGCCCTTATGCGGGTGCAGCCCCGCACCCGGGCCGGTGGTCGCGCCAGGCTCGGTGCGGCGGCCTCACCGCCAGTTTTTAGTTGCGGCCTGCCATGACTCCGCCGTCGACGTTGAGGATGGCACCGGTGGTCCAGCTCGATTCCGACGAGAGGAGGAAGGTGATGGCGGAGGCCAGGTCCCTCGGGGTGCCCGTTCGGCCCAGCGGGTGCAGACCGGCGAGCTGCTCCAGCGAAGCGTGCAGCTGGTCAGAAGGAAAGACCTTCGCGAACAGCGGGGTGTCGGTGACGGCGGGCGCCACGGCGTTGACCCGGATGCCTTCGCCCGCGAGTTCCACGGCCAGGTTGTGCGTCAGGGCGTGCAGACCCGCCTTGGCCATCGAGTAGGCCGACCCGGGCGTAATGGCCAGGGCCTGGTGCGCCCACATACTGCCGACGTTCACGATCGCCCCGCCCTGGCCACCAGCGATCATGCCCCGCACGACAGTCTGCGTCAGGAAGAACGTCGACCTGTTCAGATCGTGATAGGAGTCATAGTCCGCGACCTCGTGGTCGAGGAACAGCTTGGGCAGGAAGAACCCCGCCGAGTTCACGAGGAGAGTGGCGTCGGAGTGGTTCTCCGCCAGCTCCTTCTGCGCCTCGACGACCTGACCCCAGTCCGTCAGATCAGCCGCGATCGACCACGCACTGCCCGAGCGCGACAGGTTTGCCACGGCATCGTCGAGCTTCTGACCCGGACGGCCGACGATGACCGCACTGCCGCCCTCCGCGATCACCTGCTGCGCGGTCTCGAAGCCCATGCCGCTGGCGCCGCCGATCACGACGAGCTTCTTGCCTTCGAAGGTGGACATGCGAATCACTCTCCACTGAACAGTGAGCTGGATGGAGCGCCCTCGGGCTTGAAGGCGATGACTCAAGCATCCACCAGGCCAACGGACGAATTGATACTCATGCTCGCGACTTCATTGCAGATCGTCTGAACCCGTTGGATGACCGGAATCGACTACACCTCCCGGCAGCGGCCCAGTGAGCCGCGTGCATCGTGAATGCGCAGGCCGTCGCGACCGTCCTCGCCCATGGCGCCGCCGGTGCAGTCGGAACGAATGGTGACCCGGCTCGCACGTGAGGCCGGCGCTTACGTCATCGGCACCGGACGCGCCGACGACCGTGAGAAGGCACTCGACTTCGGCGCACATGAGTTCGCCAACTGGGCTCCGCCCCGCCGCCGAGGCCCATGTCACTGTTCGGGGCCGAGGTTGAGCGTTCGTACGGGTGCGCTGCCCATCGGTCGGGGCGGGTGGTGCCACTGATGGCACCGTCGGGGCTCTCCGGGGCGGGGCGGGCGGCGTGGCGGGTCTGGGGAACGGTCCACGCGCCAGTCGGTTCGGCAGCTACCGCGTGACGCTGGTGCATCCCTCGGCGAATCGCCGCTCCAGGTAGGGCTTGTAGGGGTCCAGTCTGCTGGGCCGGGGCCGGTTCTCGCGGATTGGGGTGCCGGTAAGAACGCTGTCACCAGCCGCAAACGGCGGTGATCTTGCGAGAGCGTCACCCGTGTGGGTGAGTCCGGGGTCGTACAGCTGCGCGGGGCGAGGCCCCGAGAGGACGATCGACGACCGTGGCCCGTACCCCTTTGGACCTGGACGACCTGGTCGAGCACTGGACGCTGTTGAAGGACGAGCAGGCGCTTGTGTCCGGCAAGCGCGGTGCGACGCGGCTGGGCTTCGCCGTGTTGCTGAAGTTCTATACGCAGCACGGCCGGTTTCCTCGGGGCCGGTTCGAGTTGCCGGGCGAGGTAGTGGAGTTCGTCGCCCGGCAGGTACAGGTACCCGCCGCCGAACTGGACGCGTACGAGTGGAGCGGCCGGACGGTCGAGTACCACCGCGCCCAGATCCGAGGGCACCTGGGCTTTCGGGAGTGCAGCGTTGCGGACGCGGACAAGCTGACCGGCTGGCTCGCCGAGCACGTCGCGTGCAAGGAGCGGCGGCCAGAGCAGGTACAGGTGGAACTGCTCGCTCGCTGCCGCGCGGAGAGCATCGAGCCGCCGACTCCGGGGCGGTGCGACCGGATCGTGGGCGCCGCGCTGCGCGTGGCCGAGGAGACTCTGACGGCGAGGATCTCGGCGTGGCTCACGGTGGAGAGCACGGAGCGGAGTCGCCCTGGTCGCGGGCGCCGTCCAGGAGGACGACGCCGTACTCGGTGAAGCCGGTGCCGGTGAGGGCGAGGACGGCCCGCCGGTCCTGGGGAAGATCAAGGAGGCTCCGGGCAATGTGAGTCTGGAGACGATGCTCACCGAGATCGACAAGCTGCTCGCGGTGAGGGCGGTCGGGTTGCCGGCAGACCTGTTCTCCGATGTCGCGCCGAAGGTGGCGGCCGGGTGGCGGGCGCGGGCCGCGGTCGAATCCCCGTCCCATCTGCGGACGCACCCATTGCCGCTGCGGGTGACGCTGCTGGCCGCGCTGTTGCACGAGCGGGAGCGGGAGATCACGGACACGCTGGTGGAGCTGCTGATCTCCACGGTGCACCGGATCGGGGCGCGGGCGGAGAAGAAGGTCACCGAGCAGCTGGTCAACGCGTTCAAGAAGGTGTCGGGCAAGGAGAACATCCTCTTCAAGCTCGCCGAGGCGTCAATCGGTGAGCCGGAGGGCACGGTCCGCGAGGTCGTCTACCCGGCGGTGTCCGGCGGTGAGCAGACGCTGCGGGAGCTGGTGCACGAGTTCAAGACCCGCGGACCGGTCTACCGGCGCACGGTGCAGACCACGTTGAAGGCGTCGTACACCAACCACTACCGGCGCGGGCTGATCAAGCTGCTGGACGTGCTGGAGTTCCGCTCGTCCAACCACACCCACCGGCCGGTGATCGAGGCGCTGGCGCTGGTGGCCCGGTACGCGGCGGCGGGCAACACCACGTACTACCCGCTGGGCGAGACCGTGCCGGTGCACAAGGCGATGGGCGGGGACTGGGCCGAGGTCGTCCACCGCACCGACAAGCGGGGCCGACGCCGGGTGGTGCGCATGGTCTACGAGGTCGTCGCCTTCCAGGCCCTGCGCGACCAGCTCAAGTGCAAGGAGGTCTGGGTGGTCGGCGCCGATAAGTGGCGCAACCCCGACGAGGACCTGCCCCAGGACTTCGCCGAGCGGCGCGAGGAGAACTACCGCGAGCTGCGCAAGCCGCTGGACGCGGCCGACTTCATCGACGAGCTGCGCGAGCAGATGACCACCGAGCTGACGCTGCTGAACGATGGGATGCCGCGCTTGAGCTGGCTGGACATCGCCGAGCGGAAGTCCGGGGCGATCCGGCTGACTCCGGCCGAGGCCCAGCCCGAGCCGAAGAACCTGCGCAGGATCAAGAGCGAGGTACAGCGCCGGTGGGGCATCGTGCCGCTCATCGACATGCTCAAGGAAGCGGTGCTGCGCACCGGCTGCCTGGACGCGGTCACCTCGGTCTCCGGAGGCGGCAGTCTCTTGGCGGAGGTCCTGGCCGAGCGCCTGCTGTTGGTGATCTACGCCTACGGCACGAACACCGGGATCAAGGCCGTCGCCTCCGGCGGCCACGGCCACACCGAGGACGAACTGCGCTACGTACGCCGCCGGTACCTGTCCGCCGAGGCCGCCCGCGCCATCGCCATCCAGATCGCGAACGCCACCTTCGCCGCCCGCAGCACCGAGGTGTGGGGCCAGGGCTCGACCGCGGTCGCCTCCGACTCCACCCACGTGCGCGCCTACGACCAGAATCTATTCACCGAGTGGCACTCGCGCTACGGCGGCCGCGGGGTGCTCATCTACTGGCACGTGGAGAAGAAGTCCCTGGCCATCCACTCCCAGCTCATCAACTGCACGGCCTCCGAGGTCGCCGCGATGGTCGAGGGCGCCATGCGGCACGGCACCACCATGGACGTCGAGGCCAACTACACGGACAGCCACGGCCAGTCGGAAATCGGGTTCGGCATCACGAGGCTGCTGAACTTCGACCTGCTGCCGCGCATCAAGCGGATCAACAAGGCCAAGTTGTACCGGCCGGTGGCCGGCGAGACGGACGCCTACCCGGCGCTCACGCCTGCACTGACCCGCCCGATCCGCTGGGAACTCATCGCCCAGCAGTACGACCAGATGATCAAGTATGCGACCGCGATCCGTACGCGGACTGCGTCGACCGAGGCGATCCTGCGCCGCTTCACCCGCAACGCCTCCCACCTCACCTACGCGGCGATGCTGGAGGTCGGCCGCGCGCAGAAGACCATCTTCGTGGCCCGCTATCTGCGGCTTCGGGATCTCCAGCGGGAGATCGAGGAGGGCCTGAACGTGATGGAGTCCTCCAACGGCGCCAACAGTGTGATCGCCTACGGCAAGGGCGGGGAGATCGTCTCGAACCGACGGGACGAGCAGGAGATGTTCGTCTTGTGCCTGCGAATTTTGCAGTCGGCCCTGGTCTTCGTGAACACCCTGATGCTCCAGGACATCCTGGGCGAACCGGAGTGGGCCGACCTCCTCACCCCCGCCGATCGGCGCGGCTTGACCCCGTTGTTCTGGTCCCACGTCCGCCCGTACGGCGAGGTCAACCTCGACATGGACGCCCGCCTGAACCTCACTGCCGTCACTGTGCATGGCCCCCCGCACATCGGAAGATGAGGGGCTCGGCCAAAGCACTCCCATCGCGACTCAGCCTGAGCAACGATGACGGGATGACTTTGAAGCGCGTGGTGTTGGTCGCGACGTGCGTGGTGGTCGCTGTCCTGGGGTGGATGTTCGCCGTCTCGCAGTGGGAGACAGCAAGCCGGATCGCGACGGTGGCCTCCGCTCTCGCAGGTGTGGCAGCGGTAGGCATCGGAATCTGGGCAGCGCTCCCTGGCGCCAGTCAATCAGCCATCGTTGTTCGCGAAACCAGTACCGCTAAGACAGCAGGCAAAGGCAACGCGGTCACGGGTTATCACGGGAGCGGATCTGCGCGCCCCGTCACTGTCGAGCGGACAGGCGATGCAGAAGCGACCGGAGATGGCGACGCCATCAGCGGATACAGCGAGAAGTAGCCCAGGGCGTCGGCAGGGGGGAGCGGTATGGCAGGACGGCGGGGTATCGAGGTTCGGGACACGGGTCAAGCGACTTCCGGGCCAGCAGGAGTATCGATCAGCGGATACCACAGCGGTGACATCACGACCGTGCACGTGCATGGGCGGGAGCCGGTCCCGTGGCCGCACCAGGTCGGTGTCCTTCCCCGCGAAGCTGCGGCCTTCCAGGGACGAGACGAGATCGACCAACTGCGGGCTGCGGTCACCAACAGCGGCACCGCGGTGCTGTGTCAGGTGCTACGGGGCACGGGCGGCGTCGGCAAGACCCAGTTCGCCGCCCACTACGCGCGGCAGGCGTGGATTGGGGGCGAATTGGATGTGCTGGTCTGGGTCAGCGCCAGCAGCCGCTCCGCGATCGTCTCCGCATTCGCCCAGGCTGGCGAAGAACTCCTTGCCCTCGAACCTGGTGACCCCGAGCGATCCGCACATGCGTTCCTGAGATGGCTTGAACCTAAGCCGCCAGGATCCGAGACCGTGTGCCGGTGGCTGGTCGTATTCGACGATGTCGCCGACCCTGATGACGTGGCCGGGTTGTGGCCGGCGAAGAGCCCGTACGGCCGCACGGTGGTCACGACGCGGCGCCGCGATGCCGCTCTACCTGGTCATCGGATTGACCTCGGGGTTTTCACTCCGGATCAGGCAGTCGCCTATCTGGTTGACTTCCTGGCCGAACACGGACGGCACGATGACACAGACGAAATCCGTGCGTTGGCCCAGGACCTTGGCTACCTGCCGCTAGCCCTCTCGCAGGCTGCTACCTACATCGTCGATGCCGATATTCCCGTCGGCTGCTCGCGATGTACCCACCGGCAGTGCCCCAGCTACCGCCGTCGACTCGCTGACCGCGCCACCAGCCTCGCCAGCATGCTGCCCGAGCTCGGCATGCTGCCAGACGACCAGGACACCACCGTGAGCGCTACCTGGTCGCTGTCGATCGAACGCGCTGACAACCTCAACCCCGCCGGCCTCGCCCGCCCCACGCTTCAGCTCGCCGCCATGCTGGATCCGAACGGCATTCCCCAGAGCGTTCTGACCAGTGAGCCTGCCCGAACCTATCTTGCTCAGTACCGTACCCAGGCAGCAGCCGAGCAGAGCACCGTGGATGAAGTGACGGAGCTGGACGTCTGGGGCGCACTCCGTGCTCTGCACCGTCTGAGCCTCATCGACCACGATCCCGAGTCTCCGCAGCACTCAATGCGCATTCACCAGCTCATCCAACGCGCCACCCTGGAAGCCTTCACCAGCCCAGCACTTGACGTTCTGGCCCGCGCCGCGGCTGATGCCCTCTTCGATGCGTGGCCCGACACTGGACACGACACCGCTCTGGCGCGGTCCCTGCGCGACAACGTAAACGCGCTCACCCAACACGCCGAGGACTTCCTCTACCACTCCGCTGACGGCGTGCATGTAGTCCTCTTCTGTATGGGCCAGAGCCTCGGAAATTTTGGCCAGCTCGCGGCCGCCCTGGAGCACTTCCAGCACTTGGTCGACACCGCAGGCAACCGCCTGGGCCCGGATCACCCCGACGTCCTCGCCGCCCGCAACGACCTTGCTCTCTTTCGGGGAGAGGCGGGGGACGTGGTCGGCGCGGTGACGGCGTGCGCGGAGCTGCTGCTTGATCGGGAACGGATTCTCGGACCCGACCATCCCCAGACCCTCACCACCAGGACCAACCTAGTTCGGTGGCGTGGGCGGATGGGGGACGTGGTCGGCGCCACGACAGCGTTCGCGGAGCTGTTGCTCGACCAGGAGCGGATCCTCGGCCCCGACCACCCCAACACCCTCACCACCAGGAACAACCTTGCCTACTCTCGGGGAAGGGCGGGGGACTCGGCTGGCGCTGTCGCTGCGTTCGCGGAGCTGCTGCTCGACCAGGAGCGGATCCTCGGCCCCGACCACCCCCAGACTCTCGCCACCCGTCTCGCCCTTGCCTGGTGGCGAGGGGAAGCCGGGGACGCGGCTGGCGCGGCAATGGCGTGCGCGGAGTTGCTGCTTGATCAAGAACGGGTGCTGGGTCCGGATCACCCCGAGACCCTCGCTATCAAGGTAAATCTCGCTGTTTGGCGAGGTCAGGCGGGAGACGCGGCCGGCACGGTCACCACCTTGGAGGAGCTGTTGGCCGACTACCTGAGGCTGCTGGACCCCGACCACCCCGACACCCTCCTAACCCGAGCCAACCTTGCCTGGTGGCGGGGAGCGGCGGGGGACACAGCTGGCGCTGTCGCTGCGTTCGCGGAGCTGCTGCTCGATCAGGAGCGGATCCTCGGCCCCGACCACCCCGAGACCCTCGCTACCAAGGCCAAACTCGCTGTTTGGCGAGGTCAGGCGGGAGACGCGGCCGGCACGGTCACCACCTTGGAGGAGCTGTTGGCCGACTACCTGAGGCTGCTGGGACCGGACCACCCCGACACCCTCGCCACCCGTAACGACCTTGCCTGGTGGCGGGGAGCGGCGGGGGACACAGCTGGCGCTGTCGCTGCGTTCGCGGAGCTGCTGGTCGACCATGAGCGGATCTTCGGCCCGGACCACCCCCACACCCTCACCGTCCGAGCCAATCTGGCGTTGTGGCGAGGGGAAGCTGGGGACACGGTTGACGCGGCGACGGCGTTCGCCGAGCTGCTGTCTGATCGGGAGCGGGTCCTTGGCCCTGACCACCCTCAGACTCTCGCCACCCGTAACGACCTTGCCTGGTGGCGAGGGGAAGCCGGGGACGCGGCTGTTGCCGCCGCCGCCTACGCGGAGCTGCTGGTCGACCATGAGCGGATCTTCGGCCCGGACCACCCCCACACCCTCGATGTCCGAGACAACCTTGCCTGGTGGCAGCGGGAGGCAAGTGGCGTTCAGCAATCGACCGATTGATGAGCAAGATCAATTAACCGGGGTTCGCGGCCGGACCGGCGCCGGATCATGCTCGTAAAACGGTGTCAGAAAGTCGGCGTGCTCAAGAACTTCAGCAGCACCCTTTTCTGTACGATCTCGCGGGTGCAGACGCCTTCCGACGACGACACCGCCGATCTCCTCACCCCCGTCCCCACCATACGGACCGGCGCCCTCGTGGGGTACGCCCGCGTATCGACGAAGGGACAGTTGCTCGACCGGCAGATCCACGCACTCACCGAAGCAGGCTGCATCCGGATCTTCGCCGACAAGAAGTCCGGCAAGAACGCCGAGCGCGAGGAACTGTGGAAGGCGCTCGACTACCTCCGCGAAGGAGACACCCTCGTCGTCCCTTCCCTGGACCGGCTCGGCCGCTCCATCCAGGACCTCATCGCGATCGTCTCCGGCCTGCGCAAGCGCGGCGTCGGCTTCACCTCGCTACACGAGGCCCTCGACACCACCACGCCGGGCGGGCGCCTGGTATTCCATGTGTTCGCCGCACTCGCGGAGTTCATCCGGGAACTCATCGTGCAGGGCACCAACGAGGGCCTGGACGCCGCCCGCGCCCGCGGCGCCCGGCTGGGCCGCCCGCCGGCCATGACCGAGGAACAGGTGCGTCACGCCCGGGACCTGCTCACCCGCCCAGGGAACACCGTCACGTCCATCGTAAGCTCCTGGGCGTCAGCAGGAACACGATCTACAAGTACGTGCCCGAGCTGAAGGGCGGGCGGGTCGCGCTCGCCGAGGCGACAGCCGCAGCCGAACTGCCCCGACCCCTGAAGCCGGCGGAGTAGAGCAGCGGTTTGCGGCTGGTGACAGCGTTCTTACCGGCACCCCGGATTGTGTCCTGCCAGCGGGCGGCGTTCGCGTACTGGAGCACGGTGTTGAGGCCCCAGCCCAGGTGCCGGGCGATCGCCCGGCGTGAGTGACCTTGGGCAAGGAGCTCGTGGACCAGGGCGTGTGCGGCCTTCTTCCGCTCCGCCCGCCGACCGGCGGGCACCGAGTCGTCCTGCGGCCTGCCGGAAGCCAGTCGGGTGGCCTCCGGCAACATGCCGCTGGGCGACGAATTGCGCAGGCAGTCGCGATGGGCAGCGACGCAGGTCTCCACGGCTCGACCGAGGCCCTGCCATAGATGGAATCGGTCGGCGACCTGCAGAGCGTCGGGGGCACCGCGGCGGGCACCCTCGGCGTAGGCGCCCGCCCGGTCCCGGCAGATGATCTCCACGCCGGGGTGGCGGATCAGCCAGGCGGCCAGCGGCCCGGCTTCACGGGTCGGGAGCACATCGACCACGCGATGGTCTTCGACGCTGGTCAAGACGGTGGAATAGGTCTGGCCGCGACGGATCGCGAAGTCGTCCACGCCCAGCATGCGCGGTGTGCTGAACTCTGGATCGGGCCGTGCCATGACCCTGCGTAACAAGGTCATCCGTCCCGCGCCGGATCCCAACTGGGCAGCCAGCCGGGCGCCGGCCCGCCCGGCCAGCGCGAGCCCAACTCGCTCCAGGGCGGCGTTGAGCCGCGTGGTGAACCGTGCGTGCGGGGCGGCCAGCCGCGAGAACGGCTCAGCGAACGTTCGGCGCGGGCAGTCCGCCGACCCGCAGATGAAGCGTCGGACCGTCAGCCGGATCACAAAGCCCTGCCCAGCGAGCGGAAGGTCCTTCAGCGTGCGCTGGTAACGGTCGTGGACCCGGTCCGAAAAGCGGCCGCAGTCCGGACAAGCCGCCCCGGCCGCGCGGCCTCTCGCCACCACCTCGGCCGTGCCGAACGCGGCCGTAACCGCCTCGACGTCCACAGCGTCGATCCCGTCGAACACCAGCGAGTCCCAGAACGCTGCATAGGTCTGCATGACCAGCACCATCGCCATCCACAACTGACCGCAGCAGCGATGGGCAGACACCTGAGGGAGCGTCAATTCTGATCGCCGGACGACAAGGCGTGCGCGGTCTCACGCGACCCTGTCTCCTCACAATCGAACATCGCGGTAACGCTCTGCGACGGCTCCCCAAGATCTGTGCCAGAACCCGACACTCGTGAACAAGGCCATTACGGCTGTTGCCGCTGTTGCGGCCCTCGGCATCGTGCTTGTCGTAGCCGAGGTGATCGGTGATCTCGCCCTCCAGGGCGGACTCCAGCACCCGCTTGGTGAGCTGCTGCAGCAGCCCGCCCTCACCGGTCAGCTGCAGGCCCTCGCTGCGGGCCCGGTCCACCAGCATCCCGATCAACTGGTCGTCCGACATCGCCTCCGCAGCCGCGGCGACAGCCGGCTCCTCCACGGCCCCGGTCGCGACGACGGTCTCACTCATCTGGCATCTCCTTGATCATCGGAACCGCCGTTTATTGAACACTCCCGCGCCTCCATTGATACGCGGACTGTCCCTCGGCACCTCGCTGTCCGTGTGGGAGCCGCAGGCGGCGGCCCTGACTCGTGACCGTCAGGTGATCCGGTAGACCTACCAGGGCACGGCGGCTCCCCCGCCGGGCTACTACCCGCCGTCGGCGACGTCGCCGCTCTGGTCCTCGCCCTCGTGGACCGGCTCGGCATCGACCGGTTCGCGTACGCCGGGATCTCATTTGGTGGAGCTGTCGGCACGTGGCTGGCCGTCAACCACCCCGAGCGCGTCACCTCGCTCACGCTCATCTGCACCCCGGCGCGCTTCGGCAAGCCCGACGGCTGGCACGAACGCGCGCGCCTCGTCCGGACCGAGGGCATCGCTCCCGTTGCCGACATCACGGCCGGCCGGTGATTCACCCCGCCCTTCGCGGACGATCCCGCCGCCAGGACGATGGTCGCCGACCTCCCGGCCACCGAGGCCACGGCCTACACCGCGAGCTGCGGAGCAGCTGGCCTTGTTCGCCCTCCGTGCCGAACTGCCCCGCATCACTGCGCCCACCTGGGTGGTCGCCGGCCGCGACGACTTCGCCACACCGGTCGATCATGCCCGACTTCCTGACCGACCGGATTCCTGGAGCGAGCCTCACCGAGGCGGCGCACCTCGTCACGGTCGAACACCCCGCCCCCGTCCTGGCAGCGCTGTGCAGCCATCTCGACAGCGGCACCGCCGCACGCGACGCGGCGCCCGGGCCTGCTGGGCGGCTGGCGGAGGTGCCGGACCCACGCGATCCGCGCGGGGCACGCCACGCTCTCGCCGCCATACCCGTGCGCCGTACTGGCCCAAGCGACCCCGCCGCTGGCAGTTGGTGAGTGGATCGCCGACGCTCGGCGCGCACGTGCTCGACCGCCTCGGTATCCGCCCTGATCCGCTCCAGCCCCGGTGAGCTCTGCCCCCGCAGACCACGGTCCGCGGGCTGCTGGCCCGCATCGACGGCGACACGCTGGACCGGGCAGTGGGTTACTGGCTCACCGACCGCCAACCGCAGGCGTCCGAGCCGCCTCGCGCGACTGGGCCTGTTCCTGGCGAGATCCGCTCATCAACCGGCCTCCAGCAGCCATTGGCGTGGCGAGAGGCCGGTGCGTTGGGAGAAGGCCCTGGAGAATGCCGCGGCGCTGGTGTAGCCCAGCGTATTGGCCGTACGCGCCACGGACTCGCCTGCCCGTAGACGTTTCTGGGCGACCGTGACCCGCCATCCGGTGAGGTAATCGTGGGGTGTCTGACCGACCAGCTCTCTAAACAGCGCGGCAAACGCGGCGCGGGAGAGGCCCGCTTTGGCGGCCATGGTGGCGACACTCCAGTCAGCACCGGGATCTTCGTGGATCGCGATCAGAAGCAGCGCTAGCCGCGGGTCAGACAACCCGCGGAAGAGTCCCGCAGGGAGGGACAACTCCTCGGTACGGTCCAGCATCCAGCGGTAAAACTGGATGAGGACGACCTCGAAGAGCCGGTCGACGAGAAGGCCATTGCCTGACTCGTCGTTGTCGACCTCGGCGAAGAGCATCTCGATGGCGGGTGCTAGTGGTTCTATCTCTGCGAGAGGCACCATCACCACGGGCGGCAAGGTCCGAACCAGCGGGTGGTCGATCCCACCGTCGAACTCCAGGCTGGCGCACACGAAGTCCGACTCCCCGGTGGCATCGTGTTGAAACGAGTGCTCCAAGGGTCGTGGGTAGAACAGGAGTGTCGGCTGCGACAACTGCACCCGCTTCCGTGGGCCGCCAAGCTGGTAGCTGACCTCCAGCTCACCGCCCCGCATGACGTGGAGGAACCCGCGGCCCGGTTGGGCGGCGAAAGGGATGGTGCCGCACAAAGGCCCGGCATGGAACAGCCGCGTGCGGATGCGGAAGTGCTGGAGGAGCGGCGAGATGCAGTCATTTCCGGACACCCGTCGAAGCCTAGACGATCTGCAATGAAGTCGCGACTCTGAGTGCCCACTCGTCTGTCGATCTGGTGAACACTTAAACCATCGCCTTCCAGACCGAGGGCGCTTCATCCCGACTCAAGGAGAACCTCCATGTCTACGTCCGCTACCCAGCAGATCGTCCCCCTCATCGACCGCGAGACCGCCACCGGCACGGTCAAGGAACAACTCGACCAGATCCACAGTGTGTTCGGTGCAGTGCCCCCGGGCTTCCAGGCGGTCGCCAACTCCCCCGCCACCCTGACGGCCATGTGGACCGCCTTCGGCGCCTACGGTCAGGGCTCTCTCGGTGCCCAGGTCAGCGAGCAGATCGCCGTCGCGGTCGCCAACACCAACAAGTGTGAGTACTGCCTGGCCGTCCACACCGGCCTCGGCCGCAAGTCCGGCCTGTCCAAGGAAGAGCTCTCGGCCGCCCAGATCGGTGAGTCGACCAACGCCAAGACTGCTGCTCTGCTCGGCTTCGTGCTGTCGGTGATCGAGAACCGTGGCCACATCGACCGCTCAGAGATCGACGCGCTGCGTGAGCTCGGCTGGAGCAACGAGCAGATCGTGGAGACGCTCGGCCAGGTCGCCCTCAATGTCTTCACCAACTACATCCACGTCGCACTCGACGTGCCGAACCCCTTCCCCGCGGTGCCCTTCAAGGCTGCCTGACGCTTGCTGCTGCTGGGCGGTGACGAGCGTTGTGCTGGAACGCTGGACCCGGCGGGCGAACTCCGCCCAGGCGTTGGCGTTACGGGCGCGGGTCGTGCTGGCGTGTGCGGGCCCTGACCTCCCGCCCATCGTCCAGGTGGCTCGGGAACTGCGGATTTCCGCGGATACGGTCCGCAAGTGGCGGCGCCGGTTTCTCGCTGAGCGGCTGGAGGGCCTGGCCGACGAGCCCCGGCCGGGCCGACCACCCACTATCAGCGTTGACCAGGTGGAGGCGGTCGTGGCCGCCACTTTGGAGGAGCTCCTGAAGAACGCCACGCACTGGTCGCGGAAGTCGATGGCCGAGCACAGCGGCCTGTCCAAGTCCACCGTCGGCCGGATCTGGCGGAAGTTCCAGCTCAAGCGGACCTGACGGACACGTTCAAGCTGTCCACGGACCCGTTCTTCGTGGAGAAGGTCTACGACGTCGTCGGGCTATACTTCAACCCTCCCGACGGCGCGGTAGTCCTCTCGGCGGACGAGAAGTCGCAGATCCAGGCCCTGGACCGGTCCCAGCCGGTGCTGCCGATAATGCCGGACATGCCCGAGCGGCGCACCCCACGACTACGTCCGCAACGGCCTGACCACGCTGTTCGCCGCGTTCGATCCCGAAGCCCGGGGGTCGGCAGTGAGCGAACGGACCGCGCTGTACCGACTCTTCGATTGGATCCCGGACAACCTCGTACGGCATGTCTGGATCGCGGGCCGCGCGGTCCTGTCGTACACAAGACGCATGAGCGATGAAAACGGCACTGTCCATCACCCGGGAGAGATTGTGCCGGAGTCCGGGATCTATGAGTGCAACTGCGGCGATTCGCATGAATACAGCACGGACGTCAAGGGCCACCGATTCCCTCCCCTGCCGGATCGCTGCACCGGCAGCGGATGGAAACTGAAGACCGCCGCTCACCCCGGCAGCTGACAGTCAGGCCCGCGACAAAGCGCGGCCCGTACGGGCACCCTCAGGCTCGTTGCCCCAAACGCTCCCCGGCTATCGCTGGTCAGTCGTCACTGGTCTCCTCGTGCAGGCGCCTGGCAAGGTCGTCGGACCAGTCCCCGGCCCAGGCCCGCAAGGTGGCCGTCTGTGTGGCGGTGAGACCGTAGGCGATGAATTCCTCGTCCTCGTACCACTCCGCACCCGCCAGACGTGCCTGGAGATCCTCGAGGCAGAACTCGTCGCGGGCGTGGCGGCGGCCGAGCGTTTCCATGTCGGCGGTGCTGTGGAGGCGGGAGGCGGCGTGGACGTCGATGAGGTCACGCACGGCGCCGCGGTCGGCCAGCGCGCGCACCTTCGTGCCGATGACGTCGTCCAGGGCGAGGACGGGGCCGTACTCGGTGACGGTGGGCGGGTGCCAGAAGGCCTCTTTGAGGATGTCGACCTCACACTGCTCATCACTGGCGGGATCGGTGACTACGAGGCGGCCGGAGAGCGGGTCCACGCCGACCTCTGTCGCCTGCCAGCCGCGCTCGGCCAGCCCGGCAGTGCGGGTGTGGGTGATCTCCGCCATGGGCGCGGGGTTCTCCGTGGCGACGTCGAGATCCTGGCTGAGCCGGTCGACCAGGCCGTAGGCCTGCACGGCGTATCCGCCGGTGATGACCAGCGGATAGGGGGTGCCGATGGCCAGAACGTCGGAGAGGAGCCGGCAGTGCAGGCCACTGAGATTCACGCTGCGGCTGCCGGGCGAGCCGAGGCCAGCTCGGGGAACGCGGCTTCCCACACGTCGCGGATGGCGCGGCTGATCAGCGTGCGCAGGACGGGCCACTGGTCGATCAGGAGGTCCCGGTTCAGCAGGGTGATCAGGTCATCGTGCTGCCCTTCGGCCAGCACCGTGCGGTACATGCTCATCCGCGACCGTGGCCGGTCAAGATCGAACCGGGTCAGCCCCGACCAGGCCACATGCAGCGGCAACTGCACCCTGCCGTGCGCCGACCCGGCCAGCTCGCCGAGCGAGGCGGGCAGCCTGCGGACATACCGCTCCCGCAGCACCTCGGCAGCGGACGGCGACGGCTCGGCAGCAGGCATGGCGGACATGCAACCAGTATGAGCGATGCAAGGCGACCCGAGCTTCGCCCCGGCGAGAACGCCAGCGACGGACAGGACGACAACGGCGACAGATGGACAGCGCACAGGCGGCAATCCGCCTCGGCCGGCTGCGCCCGGCGAGGCGGATTGCGGAATTGCGAACCGGGTTGGGATGCCGCTCGAGCGGTCAGCAGCCGTTGAGAACGGAGGACAGGGAGTTCTTCTCGGCGGAGTCGACACTGAGGCCGTAGTAGTGCTTCACCTGGACCCAGGCGCGGGCGTAGGTGCACTTGTAGGCGGTGCGGGAGGGCCACCAGGTGCCGGGGTCCTGGTCGCCCTTGGACTGGTTGACGTTGTCGGTGACGGCGAGCAGCTGGGGGCGGGTGAGGTCGTTGGCGAGGGCCTGCCGCTTGGAGGTGGTCCAGTTCCAGGCGCCGGAGTCCCATGCCTCGGCGAGCGGGATGAGGTGGTCGATGTCCACATCCGAGGCGGCGGACCAGGTGGCGCCGTCGTAGGGGGAGTACCAGCTGCCGCTGGTGGCGGCGCAGGAGGAGTCGGTGACGACGCCGGAGCCGTCGCGCTTGAGGACGGTCTCGCGGGTGTTGCAGGCGCCGCTGATGGTGATCCAGTGCGGGAACAGGTCCCGGCTGTAGCCGGTTCTGGAGTGCTCGGTTGCGACGGTGAGGGAGGCCAGGTAGGAGCGGGCGGTGGCAGCGCTGACCGGCGTGGGCAGTGCGGCCTGGGCAGGAGTGGTGCCGAGGAAGGTGAGAGCGGCGGTCGCGGAGGCCACAAAGCCGGCGAGGATGCTACGGCGAGCGTTCTTGCGCATGGCGTATCGACTCCTGTGCCGAAGGGTGAGGTGAAGAAGCGCCCCCATCCTGGCCCGAGGGAATCTATGCGAGTAGAGCACTGAAGGTGAAGAACTGATAACAAACAGTCAACGGGTGCTGTGTGCCCAGTACGGGCGGCCCGGCCTCCTCCAGGACCGCGACCGGGTTGGCGACCGGGGCACTGGTGGTGTCGGCTCACCGTGCATGAGCTGCATCTGTTCTTCTCGCCGACACGCGATGAGGTCACGTGGGCGTGGAGGTCACGGACTGCGACGAGCATCTGCTGGCGCTGCTGCTGAGGTTGAAGTCCTACCAGCGCATGGGGTGTTTCCCAGGCTGGAGGACGTCCCGGAGATGGTGGTGGACCTTGTCCGGCGGGCGGTGGAGCTGCCAGAGGGCACGCTGCCGGTGTACCAGGCGGTGAAGGCTGCGAAGAACCACCGGGGCCTGGTGCGGCAGCGGGTCGGTGTGGTCTACAACCAGGCTGAGGCCCGCCGGATCGCCGAGGCGTCGATCCGGAGTGAGGCCGCGGCGAAGAACCGCCCCGGCGGATCTGATCAACATCGCGCTGGAGAAGGTCGTGGGGCCGGGCTGGAGCTGTCGGCGTTCTCCACCTTGGACGCGATGGCCTCGACCGTCCGTATGGAGGTCATGCGTCGATCTGCGCGGGCATCCATGACCGGATGAGCGCGGTGGAGCGGGCGGGGCTGCTGCGATTGCTGGAGGAGCGCGACGCGGACGGCACCACGCAGTACAACCGGCTGAAGAAGTTCGCGCAGAGTCCAACCTGGTCGCACTTCAAGCGGCTGATCGCGCAGCTGGACTGGCTGGACGGGCTGGGCGACAGCGGGCGTGGACGGACGGCGTCGCACCGCGGAAGGTCACGGACTTCGCCGGGGAGGCCGACGCGGCGGACGCGTCCGAACTGAAGGCGTACACGCCGGTCAAGCGGGTCGCGTTGATGGCATGCCTGGCGCACAAGACCCGGATGCGTGTGCGGGATGAGCTGGCGCTGATGTTCTGCAAGCGGGTTGGGTCGAAGACGAAGAAGGCGAAGGAAGAGCTGGAGGCGCTCCGGCTCGCCGAACGGGAGATGACCGAGACGCTGATTTGCGGTCGGATTTTATAACCGCCGCAGGTCAGATGGGGTAGCAGCTACGCCGGGTAGAGGGTGAAGGCTTCCCCGCGCCGCGTCCTCACCACGGTGAAGTGACGCCTATCGGTTGTGGCGATGCGCAGTGTCTTGACCCGCTCGGCGACCGCGATGACGGACGCGTCCGTGCCGCCGAGCGGCAGGGACGCGTACTGGCGGACCAGGGCGCCCATGCGCTGCAGGTCCTCCCGCATCAGGCCCGTGGCGCCGAACGCGCCCACCGCCAGGTCGGCGAGAAAGGTCAGGACTGCGCGGTCCGGAACGCGAGATACCGGCTGAAGGCTTCGTGGCTGTCGGGAGTGAAGCGCCACTCCAACAGGGCCGAGTGAAGCTCCGACTCGGTCAGCCAGCCATGCCAGGCGACCTCATCGGGATCAGGGGTCACAGCGTCCGGAACCACGGCTTCATGCACGCCGAGCCAGTGAGGGCTCAAGCCGCTGCGGTTGATGAACTTGAACAGCAAGCGCGGCAGGCCACGGATGCCCAGCTCTTCGGCCAGCTCCCGCGCGGCAGCCTGTTCATAGGATTCGCCGACATCCACGGCGCCACCGGCCATGACCTCATAGAGCCCGGGGAAGCGCGACAGCTGCTCCGACCGCCGATGGACGAGGATCCGGCCACGCTCATCACGACACACCGTCGAGGCGATTCGAAGCAGCCAACCCTCCCGGATGGCCTGCCGACGGGTGACCACTCCCAGGACACGATCTTGACAGTCGACACGCTCCACCAGTTCATCCACGAAGCACACCCTGGCAGAACCCACTGACAACGCCGTTTTTCGGCGAGCCGTTCTCGGAACTCGACAACATTCTGGACCCGCTTGATCAACATCTGTTGCCTGAACTCGGCATCAACCGTTCTCGCGTTACACCGACGGAGCGACGTCGTCGTACTGGCCCTGGGCTGGGGCGCTTTCATCTTCGCCGGCATGGCCGCGACGTACTTCCTCGGTCGCGCGCTCTGGGTACCTGCCTCTGATCCCCGGAGACGGGTTCGCGCAGGTCAGGAATCGAAAAGAACTGAGGCCGGAGCCCGCCGCGAGAACGGTCAGGCGTCGGTCACCGCGGCGGCCGCGAGTGGTCCAAGGCTGTCTGTTCCGTAAAGTTCAGTCAGACCCCGCGGGGCTCGGCGCCAACTCACAGGGAGCGGCGGCCAACCGCCGCATGTGAAAGGGCGCCATGCTGACACGCAGTTTCCGTCGTCTTCTCCTGGCCGCCTGCGCACTGGCGTCCGCACTCATGCTGGCAGGCTGCGGCGGCGACGGGGAGAAGAGCGAGGGCAACGACGCCTCCGCAAAGGACAGGTCCGCTGAAGTCCGTCTGGAGGAAGCGTGCGGCGGCGTATTCGACAAGAAGATCGCCGCCGAGGCGGCACGGTCGGGCGTCGACCGGGTCACTCCGGTGAAGTCCGAGAGCCCCGCCGAGGCCGCTGCGGGGCTGTCCAAGGAGACCACCTGGGGGACCGGCCACGACCTGTGCTTCCTGGAGAACGGGAGGGGCGAGGAACTGATGTCCCTCGACGTCGCATGGGTCGCACACCCGGTTCCCGGTGGTGATTCAGTCCGCGCCAGTGTGGGCAAGCCCATCGGCGGCAGCGCGGGGTCACTCGAGGTGCGCTGCGGGCTGAACGAGAGGCGGACCGGGGACAGGTACGCGCTTGAGTTCACGCTGCGCGACGCCGTCACGGTAAGTGCTCACTCCCACGCGAAGCTGCTCATCGCCACGGCGAAGAAGGTCACGTCCGCCATGGCCTGCCAGAAGCAGCCCCAATACCCGGCCCCGGAATCCGTGGCACCAGTCCCCAAGCCGGACAAGTACGGCAGGGTGGCCCGCTGAGCCAGGCCCAGTGCCCCGCGCGCCATCAGACCAAGGGGCTCCGCGCGCCGCCTACTGGGACACTCGGCCGCCCAGTGCAGCGCCTGAGTGGGAGTGAGGCGGTGCTCAGGGCAGTCAGCGCGCTCGGTCCCGGTCGCGACGCCCCCGCACAGAGTCCTGGGGCAGATGCACGAGGCGTAGGAACCACCAACAGCCGGCACCACGAGGGACCGCCGACGCCTGCAGGAGGCCTGCAGGAGCTGGCGAAACAGATCGCCGGACACCCGTACTGGTGTGGACCGGCGGGCACACCGGCCGCGCGCATGGAGCTCAAGGAGCTCGCCCGGCGTGAGGCCGGGCGATGAGACTCACCGCCCGAGCGGAGGCATTGGTCCGTGCGTTCCGCGCCCGGATAGTTCCGGCGGCGAAGACGCGGGTGCCCCACCCTCTCTGAACGGACAGGGCCGGCTCATAGCAAGCTGCGTGATCAACCGCCCAGGCGCAGGTGGTGATGGCAACGCAGCCGATCACGTGGAGCTGGGGGTGGGGCGCGGGAGAAGAATGTCGGCAGCGATCACAAAGGGGGCGCGGGCCGTGGAGCGGATAGTCCGCTGCCCTGGTGCGTCACACACCAGGGCAGCGGGGTAGTGGATCTTCATGGCGCAGTTGTGAGCTGGTCAGCCGATGGGGTTGACGAAGGTGCCGGGGTGGGTGGCGCTGCGCTGGTCGACGAGGGTGTCGGTCTCCCAGGGCCACTCGATCTTGAGGGCCTTGGTCTCGTTGGGCGGGGTGATCTCGACCCAGGCCGGCTGGTAGAAGCCCTCGTTCTCCTTGGTGAAGGCGAGGTTGAGGGTGAACTCGGTGCTCTGGCCGGCCTCCACCTCCAGGGAGCTCCACTTCTGCGAGGAGCGGGCCAGGGACCAGCGCTCGCCGCCGTTGATCGAGGTCAGGTCCACACCGGGGAAGCCGCCGATCTTGCAGGAGTAGGAGCCCTTGTTCATCAGGACGATGGTGGCGGTCGTCGAGCCGTCCGCGCCCTCCTCCGGCACCGGGAGCGCGTCCTGGCCCGTGGCGAAGGCGGCTTCCAGGTTTTCGGTCCGGCAGCGCTCGACGCCCGTGTGCGCACTGCCGCCGCCTTCGCTGCCGGCCTGCCCGCCGCCCGACTGGTCCTTCGCGGCGCCCCCCTCCGAGCCCTCCTTGGCGTTGGCGTCGGAACCCTGCGCACCGCCGGAGGAACCCGAGGAACCACCGGACCCGGCCGGGGCCGTATCGGCCTGGCCCACGGACTTCTTGTCGCCGGCGTCCGAGTCGTTGCAGGCCGTCAGGGTCAGGGCGGCAGCCGCGGTCAGGACCGCGGCGGCGACGCGGAGAGTGCGACGGCGGGCACTGCGGGCGGTGGTGTTGGAGCGCATTTCGGGTCCCCCGGGAGAGGTCGGTGTCGTGGTCTGCTCGGTGCGACAACAACTCTGGCCGGGGCCACTACCGCAACGTCGCCGCCCCGCTAACATCCGGCTAACCCGACCGTGACCAAGAAAACTGGCCGCAGGTCCGCCTCAGCGGGCGTCGAAGCGGATCCGGTGCGGGCGGTCTGGGAATCCGGCCCTCATCTCACGTGGTTGTGTTGTGTCAGTGGTGCTCGGCCCATCGTTCGATCCACCAGAAAGCGAGGCCGACGGCGCCGGTGCCGACGCCGTAGCAGGCACCACGCAGGACCTGGGTGGCGATGGTGCGCCGACGCCGGGCGAGCCAGCGCACGAGGCGGCCGGTTCGTCGTTTACCTCCCGAAAGTTCGGGATTGAAGCTATGGTTCACCGAAGGTGCTCCTCTTCTGCGGGGTGCATTGTCGCGAGGGGCCCGTCCCGACCCGTTGGCCTCGGAACCGGGGGTCGGTGATCTGGGCTCCTTGTGCTTTTCGGGGTGTGTCAGCGGCGGCTGGCGAAGTGGTGGAGCCGGTCGGCCAGGCGTCGGTCGGGGCGGTGGACGATGCCGCAGCCTGGTGCGCGGGATGCCAGGCGCTCGACCTCGGCTTCCAGACAGCCGGTCGGCGCGCTGGCCGTGGAGCCGTTCGCGCCCACGTACTTCGCGACGACCTCGAGCGCTTCGAAGAAGCCGTCATCCGCGCCGTCGTCCATGGACTGGATGAGCTGGTGGAACCAGTGCTGGGCCTCGCGGTCCTCGCCGAGCTCGTAGTGGCGCAGGTGGAGGCAGTAGGCGGCGGCGCGGTGGCCGGCGCCCGCGGCCAGTTTCCACCAGAATTCGGCACTTTCGGGGTGTCCGGTCAGATACAGCAGGCAGCCGAATACCAGGGCGCCGTCGATGTCCAGCTGCTCTGCGGCCGCGACGGGGTCCGGCTCTTCCCCGGCCTGGGCGGGATCCTCGGCCAGGCGGTCGACGTGGCTGGCCGCCCCCGGCTCGTTGAGGACCCAGCGCGAGACCACGCTCAGGCGCTGCTGGGCCTGGGCGGCGCGGGCCAGGTCCGGGTTCGGGGAGGTGAGGGCGGCGTCGGCGGCCAGTCGGCGAAGACCGGCCGCGACGTCGAAAGACCGGGAAGACGTGGGGATGGCGGCATCGGCCAGGAGGGTATCGAGAGCGGTCACTGTCCGTTTCCTTCCTTGGCTTCCTGGGATTTGGCGGGGAGTCCCAGCTGCACTCGCAGACGTTCCTTGGCTTTGCGGCAGTGGTAGTCCACGGTGCGGTCGCTCAGGCCCATGAACCAGGCGATCCGGGCGGTGGGGTATTCCAGGATGTAGCGCAGGACCACCACGTCGAACTGGCGGGGCGGAAGTTCGGCTATCGCCTCGTACAGTCCGGTGCCGCTCTGCATGACCCTCAGCTTGTCCCGGGCGGCACGCAGGGCCTGTTCGATCGGGCCGTTGATGACGAACGCCGGCGGCCGTCCCTCGGTCTCCAGCCTCCGTCCCACGATCCGGCGGACGACCGCCCAGGCGCGCTGCTCCAGGTTGCCCTCCTGCAGCAGTTGGTCCCAGCTCGCCAGGATCTCGAGGAAGGCCTTGTGGATCGCTTCCTCGGCCGCGCGGCGGCCGCCGAGCTGGGTCTCGGCGTAGTCGTGGAAGAGCTCCTGATGTCCGAGGTAGAAGGCCTCGAAGTCCAGCGGGAGCTGCAGCGGAACGCGCACCGGCTGAGGCGCTCCTGCGTCCGGAGACGCGGCGCTTTCGGAAGTGCTGTCACCGATCACATCGGCCTCCCGGCAGCGTCACGCATCGCGGGGACATCCATCGCACGGTTCCTCTTCGTCGAGGTTGGGGTGGACACGGCGCACAACGGGTGTACGTCGAAGGCTTCTTGGGCCTTGTGTTCCACCTAAGCGATTTCCGGACCGAACCACGCATCCGCAACCCGAGAAAAACTACTCAGTGATCTCTGGCAGGCACAGTAAGTAGTTTTATGTGAAAATACATGACACGTGATCAAAGCCCTGACCAGCGCAAGTGCAGATGCGCCACTCACGGGGGCGGCCAGGATCGGCGACGTAGGTGGCCGACGTCACATACGAGCAGGCGTCGCGCAGACCGGAACGAACGACCCCGTCTCTCCGGGCGACAACGCCGAGCACACCGCCCGGGTTGTCGCTGAACCTGGGACAGGGGCTGACAAGGTCTCACCTCCCCGCCGTCAAGCGGAGAACCAACGAAACGCGACTTCAGGACCGCGGGAGGTGACGGGCGTCGCAGGCGGCACATGCTTCGCTGCCCGGTCGGGCGAGCTCGCGCAGCGCCTGGTCGAGCGTGAGGTCCGGGTCGCCGGTCGGTATCCAGCACGACTCGTGGTGGATGACCCGGCGCCCGGGGCCGCCAACGGGCGCGGGCAGGTGCTGCACGCTCCACCGGCCTGCCGGGGCGGCGGGGATGGAGCGGGGCGGTCGGCCTGGCGGGCGTTCCCGCCGGGTCGGCACGCCGGAGTAGTCGATGTCCTCGATGGGAGTGAGCAGGCGAGCGGGGACACAGAAGACGACCGAGTCGGGTACGACCGTGATGCGGTCCGGGAGCTGCGCTTCGGCCCAGATGGGCAGGCGGAGCTCGTACCACCAGCCGCCTCCGGTGCCGGGGCGATGAATGCGGCCGATGACCTGGGCCGTGACGCTCTGGCCGTCAGCGAGCTCGGCCCATGCCGGCGGTCCGGGGGCGTCCGGGTCCGGGCTGTCGGGGCTGAAGGCGTCCGTCACCGCTACGCGGCGGGCCTGTCGGCGGTGGGTGTGTCGTGGACGTACTTGAGCACCGTCCGTGCGGTGACGAGGTCCAGGCCCTCCAACTTCGTCCAGAAGGGGTGCGTGACGATCTTGATGCTCAGCTCCTGCTGCTGGGCCCGCAGCCGGTGTACTTCCGCCCGGTCTTCCTCGGACCAGCCGTCAGTCGCGGGGCGCTGTCGCGGGCGCCAGTACTCCGGGTCGTGGAAGCCCGGATGGGGCTCGACGGACCACGGAAGGCGGTCGTACAGCGCCCTGAGGGCGTGGACGACCTGGTGAAGCTCTTCCTGCGCGGTGAGCAGGTCCTCAGGGAAGTCGTAGGCTCTGGCCATGCCCGAATCATAAACCTGTTCGATTCTTTGGGGCGGTGGTGCAGCGCCCGGAGTGTCGCCGCGCACAGGGAGGGGAGAGCCGGATGACGTAGCCGTGGCCCGGCTACCCCACCAGGCTGATCTACGCTGGAGTCGACCCCAGGGGGGCTGGTGGGAGGTACGCCATGCCACGCCCTGTCTGGTCTGGAGCCGTGTCCTTCGGCCTTGTGACGATTCCGATCAAGGTCATGCCCGCGACCGAGGACCACTCGATCAGCTTCCGGCAGATCCACACCGCCGACGGCGGCCGCATCCGCAACCGCAAGGTCTGCGAGATCGAAGACCGCGTACTCGACCCGGACGAGATCGGGCGAGCCTACGAAGCCTCCAAAGATCAGCTCGTGGCCATCAGTGACCAGGAACTCGACGACCTTCCCTTGCCCACCGCCAAGGCCATCGATGTCGAAGCCTTCGTCGAGGCCGAACGGCTGGACCCCATCCGCTTCGGCAAGCCGTACTTCCTCCAAGCCGACGGCGCCGTCGCCGCCAAGCCCTACGTGCTGCTCAGGGAAGCCCTCCAGCGCAGCGACAAGGTCGCTGTCGCCAAGTTCGCGTGGCACAACCGCGAGCGGCTCGGCGCACTGCGAGTAGTCGGCGACGCTATCGTCCTCCAGGTCCTGCACTGGCCGGATGAGATCCGCTCGGCCGAAGGACTCGCCCCCAGGGCTGTCGACATCTCCGACTCGGAGGTCGAGGAAGCCATGGCGTTGATGGAGGCCATCGGCGGCACCGACATCAGCCAGTACCGCGACCAGTACCGCGCGGCGGTGGAAGCCGTCATCGAGGCCAAGACCGCGGGCGTCGAGCCGCCCGAGATAGAGGCGCCAGCCGAGCCCAAGGGCAAGGTGGTCGATCTCATGGCCGCCCTACAGGACAGCGTGCGGGCCGCCAAGAAGAGCCGCGGCGAGGACACCGGCGACGAAGCCGAGGTGCATGAGATCAGCGGGCAGCGGCCGGCGCCGAAGAAGAAGGCCGCGAAGAAGACTTCTGCGAAGAAGGCGAGCACGGGCGGGAAGAAGACGGCCGCGAAGAAGACCTCGAGGAAGAGGCCGGCGTCGTAACCGACCGCGGGCGGTGCCACGGCCGGGACCCGGCCCGCCGTGACTACCTGCGCGCAGCGCAGCGGCAGTCGGCACAGAAAGAGGGCCCGAACCCCGGCCAGCCGGGGTTCGGGCCCTGTCTGGCGAGAAACGCCTTCAGCCGGCGTTCGGATCCTGGCTGACGAGCTGCGCCACCGCGAGCTAGCGGCCCGTCAGGTGACGACCTCGTTCGGCTGGGTCAGGGAGCGGTGTCGGGGTCGATGCCCTGCGCGCGGGCAAGGGCGAATAGGACGCGCTCGATCGTGTCCAGACGCTCGGTTATCGACCGGTCTCCCGGCGCGCCGACGGCGTTGGCGAGGGAGTCGATGTTCCCGAACGCCGTACGCTGCTGCTCACGAATCGTCGCCAGCTGCTCGCTGTGCTCCGCAAGCGTCCGGCCGGTGCGGAATGCTTCCGCTTCAAGGTCCCGCAGCCGCTCATCGTGCGTCGCCGTCTCATTCGCCATGCCCACCATCCTGACAGACTCCCCGCCCCGGCCAGCTCCTGCCCGCCGGGCTGGGCGGACCGTAGGGGCCGGACCGACGATGGGGTGATCGGCGGCCGGACGGAAGCCCAGTGAGTGGCCTCTACACCGCGGCCCGGCCGTGGGCCTGGAGCGGCCAGCGCGGCCCCGTTGCCGCATCCCGGCACCATACGTACTGGCGCTCGGGTCCCACGGTCATGCCGAAGTCGTACAGCGTCGGCTGTCCTTCAGCCAGCCACCAGTCCCAGGCGGGCTCCAGTTCGTCGGCCAGGCGCCGCGGCCCGCCCTGACACGCGCGGGCCTCCCCGTCGGGGAGTGTGGTGAGGGTGGCCCAGGAGGCGACGCCGTCGTGGATCCATACGTTCACGCCGTCGTCGTCCACGCCCGTGCTGATCTGCACGTCGGGGAGGTGGATGCGCAGAGCGAACAGCAGGTGCGCGTCGTCCTTCAGCGGGTGCAGGTCCCGTGCGAAGGGGCGTTCGTCGTCGGCAGGGCCGGTGCCGCGCACATGCGGCCAGCTGCTCGCGGGCGGTGTGCCGCGGGCGGGCATGAACGTCGCCAGCCCCTGCATCCACCCCACCGCTGAGCGGCAGTCGTCGGCGACGGTCAGCGCGACGTGCCCCAGCCGCCCCCACGGGGTGACGATCCTCCCGCCCGGCCGCGTCTGCTCTACCCACGCCCAGGGCACCTGCTCGACGGCGTAGGTGGACATCACCCGGTCATACGGTGCGCCAGGCGGCCAGCCATCGGCGCCGTCGGCGGCCACGACCGCCGCGTCGGTGTCGGCCGCGTCGAGGCGTTCCTTGGCCTGCCGGGCCAATTCGTCGTCCACCTCGAGACTGACCACTCGCCCGGGGCCCGCGCGCCAGGTGAGGAGAGCGGCGTTCCAACCCGTCCCGGCGCCCAGCTCGAGGACGCGATGGCCCGGTTCGAGCATCAGGGAGTCGAGCATGTCCACCACGATCGACGGACACGACAGGCTCGAGGAGGGCGCGTCGTCGGTGATCTGGGTGACGGCCGCGTCGAAGGGCCGGCCGTACACCTCGGCGGCCCACCGGTCGGGGCCGGCGCCGCGGTCGAGCGGCTGGTAGGTGCGGCCGTCCCAGCGCCACAGCCGGTCCGGTGCGAAGGCGTGCCGTGGTGTGTCGGCGACGGCCTGCCGTGTCCAGGTCGAGCGGGCGGGCCACAGCCCGTGCTGGTCCATGGCCTTGTCCAGCCGCTGCCGCAGGGCGTCGTAGTCGGACACGCGGGCTACTTCCGGTGTGTCCCGGCCGGCGGCGGAGGCTGCGGCACCTGCCCGTCCGAATTGTTCGGAGGCGGAGTTCCCTGCCCGGATCAGGATCCGGTTTGCGATGCTTGCTCACGGGCTACTCCATATTCCTCACTCCTGTAACCGCGCCATGATGACGCGGTATCAGGGGCAGCGGTAGAGCGCGCGGGCGCGCGGAGTGGCGACGGCCGCCATCGCCTGGTGTCCGGCGGCATCTCCCCCGGCTCCCCGGCGCGCCGGACACGCCAGCGCGCTGGGAGCCGAGGCGCATCAGGCGCAGGTGTCGAGCATGCCGGTCAGCGCGGCATGTTCTTCCTCGTCGGTGGTGAGGGCGTAGGCGTGTTTCACCGAGATCCACGCGCGGGCGTACGTGCAGTGGTAGCTGGCCAGGTCTGGCTGCCAATCGGAGGGGTCCCTGTCGCTCTTTGCCCGGTTGGAGTGGGCTGAGACGGCGATGAGCTGGGAATGGGCGAGGTCGTTGGCGAAGGCCCGGCGGTCCGCGGTCGTCCACTGCGAGGCGCCGGACCGCCATGCCTCTTTCAACGGCACGACGTGGTCGATGTCCACCTTGGACGCCGCGTCGGGCACCGCGCCGTCGTATGCCGAGCGCCAGCTGCCGACCGTGGCCCGGCACTGACCGTCCTGGGTGACCTGATCGCCGTCCCGGGCGAGGACGACTTCGCGGGTGTCGCAGGTGCCGTACTGGGTGGCCCAGTGGGGGAACTTCGCCCGGCTGTAGCCGGGCACATGGTCCTCGGGTGCGACGGTCAGATCATCTAGTTCCGCCCGGGCCTCCTCAGCAGTCGGCGGTTCTGGGAGCTCCGTCGCCGACACGGGACCGGCGACGGAAGACGCAGTACTCGGGGTGCTCGATGCAGCCCAACTCGAAGGAACGGAACCGATGAGGCCGGCGGTTGTCAGCATGGCGGCCGCGGCAGCGGCCCAGCGACGAATCATCATGACCGTCACCGTGACGTGCCCCTCCGGGCCGAACGCTCAGTTTCCGGTGGCTGTCACCCCAAAGTGGATGTGCGGCATCTGGACTCCATCTGTCCTCAAGGCGCTCGGGATACGGGACATAGTTGGTCCTCGGCGAGCCGTCCTTCCTGCTCGGGAGGCGCCACGCGGACCGGATGACTTGTCAGCCGCAGTCGTTGCGGTTGATGCGCAGAGAGCGCGTCTGGTCGTTGAGGTTGTAGCCACGTAGGTCGTGGATCGAACCGCCGCTCTTGGTGACGCACACCCACCGGCCGGAGTAGTTGCGCTTCTCGTAGACGCGGGCCGTGCGGTCGGAGTTGTTGCGCACCGAGCTGCCGCGGTCGCGGATGGCGGAGGGCAGGTCCTTCACGCTGCCGTCGACAGCCCGCTTCACCCACGGCTGCCCGCCGAAGTTGGTCTCGGGGTAGATGCACACGTAGCCGCCGGGGCAGTCGATCTCTGCCGACGTGGCAGCCGGCGCGGCAGCGGGCGCCGCGGCGGTCAGTAGGAGCACGGTCAGCGCGGCGGCCACCAGGCCGCGGGAAAGATGGTTCACGCCCCCATTGAAAGACCACCGCTCCGCTCGGCCGGGCGCCGGTAGGCGAAACCACACGATCGGGGAACGGTACTTACTCCTGGAAGAGCTGGGATGCGATGAGCGCGAGAAGGGCCGAGCGCTCATGCGTCGACGTTCGACGAAGTTCAGGTCGAACCTGCTCTACAGCCATTCAGGTGAGGTGACGGGCAGCGTCCGCGCGCGAGCCCCGATGGTGCGGTACGTAGAGCGGCATGGCCACTCCCCCGATCCCCCGCCGAACGCTGAGACCGTGAGCCGCGGATCCCTGGCGGACCGCAAGGGCTACAACGACCGCTTCCTGGGAACGACTGTACCGCTGCCCGTGCCTGCCGATTCGGGCATCGAAACGGTGATCCTCCCGTACACCAACTTCAGCGTCGTCTTCCGCCCGGACCGGCGGCTGGCCGCGGCAACAGCCGTCACGATCGACGGCGCGAACCTCATCGATGTGCCACGCAACGACGACTGGCGCTTCGACCCCCGCCTCCCCGAAGCCCAGCAGGCCGGCCACCCCGTCTACGAAGACAACCCCCTGGACAAAGGCCACCTGGTCCGCAGACTCGACCCGGTATGGGGCGCGGAAGCGTCCACAGCGAACAGCGACACGTTCCACTACACGAACGCCGCTCCGCAGATGGACATCTTCAACCAGGGCAAGAAGCTCTGGCAGGGGCTGGAGAACTTCCTGCTCGACCATGCGGAAGACTTCGACCGCAAGCTGACGGTCTTCACCGGGCCGGTGCTCGAGGATTCCGATCCGCCCTACCGGGGCATCCAGGTACCGCTCCGGTTCTGGAAGGTCGCCGCGTTCATGCACGACGGGGACCTGGCGGCCACCGCCTACGTGCTGGACCAGAGCCCCGACCTGACCAAGAACGCCGCCGCCCAAGCCATGGCCAAAGCCGCGCGAGCAGGCGACCCTCCCCGCTCGGCGCCTTCCGCACCTTCCAGGTACCTGTGGCCGACATCGCCAACCTCACCGGCCTGGACCTGGGCCCCCTGCCAGCTGCCGACCGACTCCCCGCCGGAGTGCGGGCAGCACGGCGCTGGACCCCCCTGGAGTCCTACGACGACATCACCATGCCCACCTCGCAGAAGGGCACATGAGGCCGCGGCCGAGCTGTGGACGCCGCCGTTGGCGGACGCGCAGGTCTTGACGAGGACCCGGGAGCGGTCCCGGCGTTGCCCCGACAGGCGCAACACAACGTGATCGTATCCGTACATAGCGTTCGTACAGTGGCCCCATGTGGCGTCTTCCGCAAGCCGGTACCCTCGCCGTCCTCAAGCTCCCAGCCACCCTGCTGCTGATCACCCTCGCACTGATGGGCATCGGCACGCTCCTGTCGGCGGGCGGCCTGACCGTGCTGACGGTGCACCCCACGCGGACGGTCACCCCGAGCCCCACCGACACGGACACCACGTCCAGCCCGCCGACTTCACCGCCCACCACACCGCCGACCTCACCCGCCACATCCCCACCCACCTCCCCGCCGTCCGCGCCCGCCACACCCGGCCCCGCGTCGGGCCCACTGGCCCAGGACACACAGCAGGTGATGGTCAACTCGGCAGCACTGCTCACCACCTGGATCGGGCTGATCAGCCAGGTACTCGCGCTGCTGACAGCGATGATCGGCCTGGCCACCGCAGGCCGCCGCCCGGCCACCGCCGAGCCCACCGACAGCGATGGACCCGAGTCGCCAAGGGACAGACGACCCCGCCACCGGTGACCGCCGTGATGTCACGCCACTCGCAGGGTTGCTAGCGAGCGAATAGCCGCTCTTCAGGATCAGGCAGCGGGTCCGACCACGGCACGGGCGCGGCCGTGGCCTGCTCGGTCCGCGCCGCCTACTGCTCGCGCAGCTGCTCCAACGACGTCGCCAGGAGGTACTGCGCGGTGCGGTGTCGGCGGCCTTCGCCGCAGTCCGCCCCGGCTCGGACCGAGCTGAGGGCGTGGGGCGGCTGGGGAAGAATGTTGGCAGCGATCACGAGGGGGCGTTGTGCGGTTGACGATCGACACTGAGATGGACACCTACGAGCAGGCGATTGCCGCTGTGCAGGCTGCCTACGGGCTGCGTCCCGTCGCCCCTGCCGACTGGCCGGAAGCACCAGCCGTCGACCCGCGTCCCGACCCGCAGGACCTCAGCAGCGACGACATCGGTGACGGCTGGAGCGAGCAGACACTCTTCCAGGTGATCGCCTCACTGATGCCCGGGGCCCGCACGGTGCTGCGCCGGATCACCGACCTGGGCGGCACCACCTCGTTCGACGAAGTGCAGCAGTACTTCGCCAACCACCCGACCACCCCGATCCCCGCGGCGAAACTCGGCGGGACCCTGACCAGTATCAAGGCCGTACAGCGCCGCATCGGCCCGACCGACGCATCCCGGCTGCTCCAGCGGAACGATCGGGCACGGCTTTACCACATCGACCGGCCACTGGTAGAAGGGCTCAGGCGGGCCTTCGCGATCGCCGATGCCCGCCCCGACCTGATGCGCGGCGAACCCACCGCACGTCTCGCCAGCGATCGAAAGTAGTCGGGTTCAGCTGTACTGATGGCTTCCTCAGTGAGTGGATCGCAACGGGTCCTGTCGGGTGAGGCAAACGAGAATGCCTGCAAGGACGATGGCTGCCGTGATGAGCGGGGCGGCCAGGGAGTTCGCGGGGTACAGGATCCAGGCCCATGGCGCGGGGCGACCGCCGCTCCTCCAGCCGGCCGCCGCGCACACAAGGGGCACGACGGCGACGGTGACGGCCGCGATGCGGTGGCCGAGGAAGGGAAACAGCAGCAGCGCCAGGCCGACGTATCCGGCGATGTTGCGTCCCAGCACCAAGGCGATGCTGTCAGCCCCCAGGGCATAGCAGAGGGCTGCCGTCCCCGCCCCGGTGGCGGCGGCCGCCGAGCCGAGTGCGGTGTCCCACCTCCGCACGGGTCGGCAGGCGACGCTTTCGACACGTAGGTCGCCGCGCCCCATGCCGTAGAGCAGCATCACCGCAGGCAGCAGCGTGATGAGGTGGCCGACAAGGAAGTGTCCGGACTGACCGGTCAGCACGGGCACGGGAAGTTCGGCGTTGCCCATGAGGAGTCCCACCGCATTGGTCACTGCGACGGAGACGCCCAGTGCGGGGACGGCGCGGGCCTTCAGCCACCAGTTCATCCGTGGCTCCCGTCGATGCCCAACTGGGGGCGTTCGTTGCATGATCGCATGGCGTGGGTGTTGCGCTCGTACCAGGCGAGCTGGTCCTGTCGGGACTGCTTGAGGACGTGCTGAGCCAGGGCCAGTTCCGGCGGTGCGACCCGGTTGGTGAGGCTTCGGGCTGAGGCGCCGGCGGTGAGGGAAAGCCACGCTCCGACGGGGCCGTAAGCGTCAGCGCCCGGGTAGCGCTCTCCGTTGTCCGCGCAGGCAGGAGATTTCGGGAGGAGTCCTGCCGCCACGCCTGTGGGCACACCGACGGCGGTGATACCGGGGCCAATGGCCAGCTTGGTCTCGTCAGAGCGGGGCCGGTCCGCCATGGTCAGTGTGGCAGGCATTACGACGCCGGCCCGGCGGAGCCTTGCGACGGCCTTGCGTGTCTCGGTGCGGACCATGTCGGCTTGGTGGTCCATCTCGGGCCACAGGCAGATGCGGGGCCGGCCGTGGTCGCACTCCAGGTCGCTGGTCGGGCGGGAGGTCACGGGGTCCGCCCCCATGCCGTGGGCGGAGGCGGCACCGCCTGCGAACCCTGCGGCGAGCAGCGCGGCCGCGGCGACGATGGCGGGGACGGCCTTCCGGTACTGGATGAGCAGGGCGGCGGACAGACAGACCCCGGTACCGAATGCTCCCGCGCTCACCAGCGCCCATACGTCCAGGCTCTGGTCGAGCATGCAGCAGTCCTGGAGTCCTCCGCCCACGAGGTGCCGGATCCACACGATGCTCCAGGAGACCGGGTAGGCGTTGGCGACGAAGCTCGCGATCAGCGTGACCGGCACCGCGATGATCGGAGCCCACAGACGGCCCATGACGAAGCCGACCAGGGTGTTGGCCGCGATGAGCACCGCTTCGACCGCGAGGATGCCGGGATTGGGCATGCCGAAGCCAACGTCGGCGGCGGCCGCGGAGACGAGCAGGGCCGCGGCCATGCCGACCACGCCCATCACGAACACCGGCAGCAGCAGGGGGAAGGCGATGGCCAGAGGCGATCGGACCGCGTTCTGGTCGGAGATGCGCGCGCGCCTGAGCCGGCTTCCTTCCCAGGCTCCGGCTCCGGCACACGCGGGGCCCACGAAGGACAGCGCGAGGGTCGCGGTGCCGGTGGCGGAGAGCCAGTAGTGGGGCGTGACCCACTCGGACAAGTTGTCACCGAGGGCGATGACGATGAAGCCGGCCAGAAACGGCAGGAGGCGGGTGCCGGACGAGACGCGGACGATGGTACGAAGCAGCACGGTCAGATCTCCTCGCCCACGAGCTGGGCATAGGCGGCTTCCGCACGCTCGCGAGGGCCCTGGACGTTGTCGGCGTTGTCGGCCATGGCGTGGAATGCGGCGGTGGTGCCGTGGAAACGCACCGTGCCCCGGTCCAGGACGACCACGTGCTGGTAGAGGTCGGCCAGGTCTTCGGTCTGGTGGGTGGAGACGAGGATGTGGACGTCATCGGCGAGCTGCTCGAGTAAGGACCGGAAGACCTTGCGCTGGGTGGGGTCCAGGCCTGCGGTCGGCTCGTCCATGAGGATGAGCTCGCTGTGGTGGGTGAGGGCTCCTGCGATGCCCATCCGGCGCAGTTGGCCGCCGGAGACCTGGTGGCTGCGGCGGTCGGCGAGCTTGTCCAGGCCGACGCGGCCCAGCGTGACGGCCGAAGCCTTCCAGGCATCCGTGCGGTTCATGCCCTTGAGCCAGCCGGCGTAGGCGACTTGCTCCCGCACCGTCAGCCCCGGCACGGGCGTGATGTGCTGCGGCAGCCAGGCCACTGCCTTCCGGTACGCCGTCACATCCCTGCGGGCGGTGGGGCTGCGGCCCTTCCAGGTGACCGTGCCGTCCAGGGGCTTGAGCTGGGAAGCGGCCAGCGCCATCAGCGTGGACTTCCCCGCCCCGTTCGGGCCGAGCAGCACCGTCGCCGGACTGCTGACGCGAAGGTCGAAGCTGTCGAGCACGGTCGTCTTCCGGTTGTACCGGAAGGAGACACCGCGGAATTCCAAGGCCATGAGCCGCACAATCCGCCGCCAGGGGTGACCCCGAGGAGGCTGTAGTGAGGAGCGGAGCGGGAGGGCCCCGGCACGGCAGGCAGATCCTGCCGCGCCGGGGCACCGGTGAAGATGCGCCGTACGGTCTTCGGGTTCTAGTAGGCGATGACCACCCTGTTAGCACTCATGGTGCCGCCCGTGTTGAAGCTGAAGAGCTCGAAGTAGTACTTACCAGACGACTGGTCACCCCAGGCGGACTTGCCGCAGCTGTTGGTGCGGCTGCCCTTGTCATCGTCGGGCAGCAGGTCGCGGTTCTTCCACAGCTTCAGGTTGGCCTTCTTGAACCCATCGGCCCCGTCGGTGTGACAGCCACTGAGCGTCACCGAGGTACTGACACCGTCGGTGTTGTTGTCACTCCAGCGGGAGGACTCGTTTCCGGGGTGCCAGCCGCTGAAGTACGTGGTGCGGCTGCCCTCGGCGTGGGCCGGGACTGCGCCGGCGAATCCCAGCAGTAAGGCCCCGGCGACGAGACCAACGGCTCTCTGGTGCATGTGCATTCTCATCTCCCGTGTCCTGCGCATGACATCAGCCATGCAGGCATGACGGAGGAAGCACCTTTCGCTTTCCCCCGGTGCAGCGCTGTCGTGCTCGCGATCGCCGCCCGAACATATCTCCACATGACTGATTCACGGCGATGATCACGTTAGATATCGACCAAAAGCGTGCGAGTGTCGCACTATTTTTCGTGTCGTTCGAATGTATTCGTAAGCGGCTGCAGCTCTCACTCAGGGAGGTGGATGCCGAATCAATCCAGGTCGGCACCAGGTTGCGCATAGCCGAGTTACAACCCGGAACCCCCTCGTCCTTCGCAGAGCTCACGCGGATTCCTGCAGCCACAATGGCCGAAAACGCACAGTCATTGCCTAGTTACACCCCCAGGATCGGACGGCACCGCACACAACACCATCAGCCCATCCGCCGCCGACTACGACCTGGATCGGGCCCTACGAGGCCCAGGCAGCTTTCCGGGTCGGGTACGCACCAGCCCACCTACCGCTCGCCCCCGCGGGGCCCTCGCCTATGTGTCACAGCCCGGTGCACACCCGGCGCCCCGTCCGAACATGACACACCCGGAAAGAAGCAAGGTGGCCGATTAACTGGCGAGGATGACCAAATCTCATAGCGCGTAATTTAATAGCGAATTAAACAACTAGTTTCAGAGCGATGGGCATCGCACATGCCTGGCGCGCCGGAAACGGCCGCGGCCGCAAATTCCCGGCAGGGCGCGTCCCCGCAAACGGCCAAGAGAGCAGACCCGCCAGTCCGCACACGTTCGATACGCGGATACCACCCGGCGCTGAGTACCCATCAGCTCGGTGCAGGTTGACCGTCATCGGCTATCGCAAGTGCAATTGACCGCCGTGGACCGGCAGGGGTCGCCCCGACCCGCAGTAAGGCGCTTCCCGGCCTCGTGAGTATCGGGTACTGGAGGAGGTCAGGCCGCGTCCTCGACCTCGGCCTGGAGGAGGAGCAGGTCGAACTCGGGGCGGAGCTGGCACCCCCAGGAGCGAGCCAGCCGACCACGGTCACGACTTCAGGCCCTCCAGTCCTCGACCAACCAGGCAGCGCCCCAGATCCGTGGGCAATCCTCGCGGGGATCCTGGTCGGCCTTGCTGCGGTTCTCCCGGGCGCTCACTGCGGCCAAGGAGAGGACGAGTAGCCCCGGCGGCGGGCCGGGTCTGAACTGCTCCGGCCCGCGTCACACCCCGCGCGCCCATGGGGCGCGCTCACGGAGCCACTGTGTCGTCATCCGGTGGCCAGAGCGGCGTGGGCCAGTGGCTCAGGTCGCGGCTCTTGGGCGGGAGGCGTGGCGGGAGCGGAGGGGCGGGCGCCGGTCCAGGCAGTAGCGAAGCCGCGCCCCGTGCTGGTCCATCTCCCTGCCGGTGAGGTCGGCGACGCTGTCCCAGCAGGCGGCCATTGCCTCCTTGAATGCTTCCTTGAAGGCTGATGCGGACTCGGCGTCAGCAGCCGCGACCTCCATAAGAACCCGCTCCGGCTCTTCGGCTCGCACTTCGTCGGGGTGGTCGGCGGTGCTGGAGTCGAGGAGGGGGCGGTTGGGCAGGGTAGTGGCCGGTTGCTTTCTTTGCCGGGAGGACCGTGCAGCGGCCGGGTTCGTGCCCAGAATGCGTTCGACGTGCCGCGCGAAATCGGGTCCGGGCAGAGGGATTTCGTAGCCGGGATTGCGGGCGTAGCCGGCGGCGACGGCAGCGGCGACGTAGCCGATGACGGCGGTGGTGGCTTCGGAGTGCCTGCGGTTGGCGGCAGGGGTAAGGCGGCTGAGGATGCGCAGGACGGTGGGGACGCTAGTGTCGTCGAAATCGTGGGGTGGGGTGTCGAGGCTGGTCTGTTCTCGCCAAAGGGCGGCCGCGTAGCTGTCGCCGAGCACGAGGCAGTGCAGGTAGAGACAGTAGGCGGCGGCGTCGTCGCCGGCGCCAGCGGCGTACTGCCACCAAAAGCGTGCCCCCTCTTCGGCATCGGCAAGGTGCAGGACACAGCCCAGGATCCAGGCGGCGCGGGGGCGGGCAGCTGTTCGGTAATGAAATCGGTGAGCTGGCTGGGGGTGGAGCGGTTGACCGCCACTTCGCAAAGGGCTTGCAGATTGCTCATGGCGGTGTCGTCTCTCACATCGCGGCCGCAGCTGTCCCGCAACGGCGAGCCGTCGGGAGGGAAGTCAGGGTAGGCGGTGTCTTCATAGGGGACGGTGTCCGCAGGGACCTGGGGGTCTTTCAGGAGCAATGCCCGCGCGAGGAGGTGGTCGATGGAAGCCATTACGGGTGATCACTCCGGGTCTCGTGATGGTGGTAGATGCGTTCCAGGGCCCCTCGGGCGTGGTGGTCCATCGCGTGAGTGATGGCCGGGGACAGGCCGACAACGGTGGGGATGGCGTCCTCGCTGATGCCGCACAGATAGCGCAGGACGGTGACGTCGAGCTGGTCATCGGGCAAGCGGCCCATGGCATTGAAGAAGCCCGCTTGTTCGCCGATCTGGGCGAAGCGGACCGCGAGGTCGTCGGTCTGGCTCTGGGCGAGGGTGGAGAACGCCGCGGCGCGCAGGTCGGGATATCCCTCGTGGCGGGGCGCGCGGAGCATGACGCGGGAGCGCAGCAGGCACCAGGCGTGGCGGCGCACATTGGGGCTGGCGGTGGCTTCATCCCAGCCGAGCCAGAGGATGTCGAAAGCCTCCGAGACGACCCACCGGGCGCGCTGGCCGGTCTGGAGGAAGACACGGGCGTAGTCGGTGTAGGGCTGGCGGACGGCTTCGGTGAAGCCCTGGTGAGCCACGGGCGGCTGTTCCGGCTGCAACGGCTGGACTGCGTGTATACGGTTTTCGATCCAGGTGGTGTCTTTATTCGCTTCTCGGGCGGCGGCTGTCCACAGCCGGCGCATCGGCAGGATGGGAAGGTCCAGGCAGCAGACGACGCTGTAGGTGATCGCCCAGCCCGGGTAGTAGCCCTTGCCGCGTAAGAGTTCGGAGATGCGCGACTTGGAGTATCCGGAGCGGTTGACGAGGTCATCCAGGGTGAGGCCGCTGGCGAAGAGTCGGCTGCGGACCGATTCCAGCCATGCGCGGTGGGAGCCGCCCACCTTCTCCCCGATCGACTCCGGCTTGCGGCCGCGCCTACTCGGCGGCTCCCCGTCAGACTGCTCCGGCACGAAGGACGGTGTCATCGAGGCAGCTCCCCATGCCCGGCCGTACCGGCCGTGGCGGCCGGCGAGGGGTCCGCAGCAGCGTCACGCCGCGTCTCCATACCGCCCAGAGCGGTGACGATCTGCTGGACCAGCAGTCCGAGCGAGGGCAGCAGCGTGACCACGGCCGCGAGCTGCCCCAGCACGGTCATCACCGTGCTCCACGCGAAGACCGCCACCAGCACGGCAACGGCCAACACCTGCTTTCTACTCATCTCTCCCTCTCGATTGGACCTACCTCTGGTCAAGGCTTCCGTGGCGGTGCTGAAGCGCCTCGGAGGAGCCGGACGACGCCAGCATGGTCCGCCAACCAGCTGCCACTCAACGTGATCTTGGTGTTACGGAACAATGCCACCGGGGCCGAAGAGCACTAAGGTCGTGCGCATTACGTCATCCCGGTCGCCCGCGAGATCAAAAAGCGCCTCTCCTAGCACTTTTGATGGCGGAAACGTACTTCTCCTTGCAACACCGCGAGCAGAGCGCACCATGGAACACAGACGCCTCCCGAGGCGTCGGACCTTCCCATCTGGAGGGCAGCGCTGTCCCCTTGTGCTGAAGAACAACCGGAGGGGACCGCACCGCTCCCGCCCAGCTCCCCGTGCCGGGCGGGAGCTCCCCGCACACCACGCCCCAAGCCCAGCCGCGGACATCACCGCAACCGCGGCTTCCGCATCATGTGGCCGTGTGCAGCCAGCCCCCAGGGCCGTAAGAGACCCCGTGTGGAGAAGCCCCGGCAGACCGTGGCTGGCCTGCCGGGGCTTCTGATTGCCTGCCGCTACGGGGGAGGCAGCAGGCTGCTCAGGCGGGCCCGGTCTGGTCGATGTGCCGTAGTGCGTCGGACAGCTCGTCGGGGCTGGCATAGAGCTCGGCCCGTCCCCGGCCAGGAGGGCTACAGAGCGAACGGAAATCTGGTCGTGACGCGCCGCCAGGGACGATGGCCCCGGACAACCTCGTACAGCACGTTTGGATCGCAGGCCGCGCGGTCCTGCCGTACACAAGACACATGAGCGATGAAAACGGCACCGTCCATCACCCAGGAGAGATCGTGCCGGAGTCCGGGATCTATGAGTGCAACTGCGGCGATTCACATGAATACAGCACGGACGTCAAGGGCCACCGATTCCCTCCTCTGCCGGATCGCTGCACCGGTAATGGATGGAGGCTGAAGACCGCCGCTCACCCCGGCAGCTGACAGCGGGGCCCGCGACCAGACGTCTATCGTGCGGACCAGTGCCTCGGGCGCAGCCGCGCCATCCGGCCGCTCGCCGGCTTGCGAGTCGCAGGCGTGGCACCAATGGGCAGGCCCCGGACGAAGCGGACGACCGCATGCGTATCCGGCGCAGACGTCGTTGGCGTACTACTCCCGGCGCCGGCGGAGCAGATGGAGCCTCGTTGGTGGCTGCCGGTGAGACCACCGTTCCCGCTGCGGCTGGTCAGTCGTCCTGGGTGTCCTCATGCAGGCGCTGGGCGAGATCGCCGGCCCAGTCCCGAGCCCAGGCTCGCAAAGTGGCCGTGTCCGTCTCGGTGAGCCCGTAGGCAATGAATTCCTCGTCCTCGTACCACTCCGCGCCCGCCAGGCGGGCTTGGAGATCCTCGAGACAGAATTCGTCGCGGGCGTGGCGGCGGCCGAGTGTTTCCAGGTCGGCGGTGGTGTGGAGGCGGGAGGCGGCGTGGACGTCGATGAGGTCGCGCACGGCGCCGCGGTCGGCCAGCGCGCGTACCTTCGTGCCGATGACGTCGTCCAGGGCAAGGACGGGGCCGTGCTCGGTCACTGTGGGCGGGCGCCAGAAGGCCTCTTTGAGGATGTCGACCTCGCACTCCCCGCCGCTGCCGGGGTCCGTGACGACGAGGCGGCCGGAGAGCGGGTCGACGCCGATTTCCCGCACCTGCCAGCCGCGCTCAGTCAGCCCGGCGGTGAGGATGTGGGTGATCTCTGCCATGGGAGCGGGGTTCTCCGTGGCGACGTCGAGGTCCTGGCTGAGCCGGTCGACCAGACCGTGCGCCTGCACGGCGTACCCGCCGGTGATGACCAGGGGGTAGGGGGTGCCTATGGCCAGGACATCGGAGAGGAGCCGACGGTGCAGGTCGCTGAGGTTCACGCTGCGGCTGCCGGCCGGGCGGCGGCCAGCTCGGGGAAAGCCTCTTCCCATACGTCGCGGATGGCGCGGCTGATCAGCGTGCGCAGCGCGGGCCACTGGGCGACCAGGAGGTCCCGGTTCAGCAGGGTGATCAGGTCATCATGCTGCCCTTCGGCCAGCACGGTGCGGTACATGCTCATCCGCGACCGTGGCCGGTCAAGATCGAACCGCGTCAGACCCGACCACGCCACATGCAGCGGCAGTTGGACGGAGCCGTACGCTGGCCCGGCCAGTTCGCCGAGCGCGTCGGGAAGCCTTCGCACATAGCGCTGCCGCAGCACCTCGGCAGCAGGCGGTGACGGCTCGGCGGCAGGCATAGCGGACATGCACCCAGTGTATGAGCGATGAGCACGCGGTTGTGGCAGGGCGGCTGTGGATGGCCAGCCCCGGCGCGCGGACACGCCAGCGCGCCGGGGCCGAGGCGCATCAGGCGCAGGTGTCGAGCATGCCGGTCAGCGCGGCACGTTCTTCCTCGTCCGTGGTGAGGGCGTAGGCGTGTTTCACCGAGATCCACGCGCGGGCGTACGTGCAGCGGTAGCTGGCCAGGTCCGGCTGCCAATCGGAGGGGTCCCTGTCGCTCTTTGCCCGGTTGGAGCGGGCGGAGACGGCGATGAGCTGGGAATGGGCGAGATCGTTGGCGAAGGCCCGGCGATCCGCGGTCGTCCACTGCGAGGCGCCGGACCGCCAAGCCTCCTTCAACGGCACGACATGGTCGATGTCCACCTTGGACGCCGCGTCGGGCACCGCGCCGTCGTACGCCGAGCGCCAGCTGCCAGCCGTGGCCCGGCACTGACCGTCCTGGGTGACCTGATCGCCGTCCCGGGCGAGGACGATCTCGCGGGTGTCGCAGCTGCCGTACTGGGTGGCCCAGTGGGGGAACTTCGCCCGGCTGTATCCGGGGACGTCGACCTCGGGTGCGACGGTCAACTGGCCCAGCTCCGCCCGGGCCTCCTCGGCCGTCGGAGGCTCCGGGAGCTCCATCGTCGATACAGGTAGAGCGGCGGAGGATGCCGTACCCGGCGTGCTCGGCACAGCCCTGCTGGAAGAGGCGGGACCCACGAATCCGGCGGTTGCCAGCATGGCGGCCGCCGCAGCGGCCCAGCGTCGAATCATCATGACCGTCACCGTGGACCGCCCCGCCGGGCCGAACGCTCATTTCCCAGGGCTGTCACCCCAAAGTGGATACGCGGCACCAGGGCTCCATCTGCCCTCGAGCACGCAGGCATATCAACCGGAGACCTCCCGCACCGACCTCCTGCTGCACGCCCCCTGGGGGCGTCTGGTTGCCCTGGAATTCGAACAAGAGATCTAATGCAAGGCATGGGTCAGCATGACTTCCCCCTCGACCTCGTGGAGGCGCAGACCGCCTGGTACCGCACGTACTGGCGGCTCGCCGACTCCAGTCCGACGGCGAGTACCACGAGTGACCGCCGTCGCCTGCAGGAGCTGTCGGCGCAGATCGCCGGGCACCCGTACTGGTGTGGACCGTCGGGCACACCGGCCGCGCGCATGGAACTGAAGGAGCTCGCCCGGCGTGAAGTCGAGCGATGAGACCGGCCTACACCGCCGCTGCGGCCTGACGGCGCTTGGCGCGTTCGACCTGCCGCAGCAGCAGGTCCGCGAACTGGATGATCTCGGCCGCCTCGATCGGGTCGTCGAAGTCGACAGTGCGATGGCTGGACGGATTCTTGAACGCCCCCATGGCGCCAGCGAACAACGCGGACGCTGCCTCCTGCTCTCCGCCCTCGGCACCCGCGTCGGCGAGCGGCCCGCCCTTGCCGTTCCTGTACGGCTGGAACGCCGCACGCATCAAGGGCACGCCGACCAGGGAGTTATCGAGTCCGGAGGCGTCCCGCACGGCGACCTCGACCGCCTTCATCGCGGCAAAACACGCCGTCTCGTAGTCGCCCAGGTGGAAGTTGGTGCGCACCGTTCCTTCCAGCGCCGGGTGCAGCGGACCGGACAGCCGCTCGCGGGCCTCGAACCGCGTGATGCCCTGCGGGTCGTTCACCAGGTCCATACCGTCGCGGGAGACCCGACGGAACGCCTCGGACTGGCTGGGCTCCCGGGTCAGCAGTGCATGCGCCTCCAGCCAGCACCAGGCATCGGACAGTCGTTCCACGAGCGTGTTCGTGTCCGGCTCGTCCTGGAACGCCTGACGTGCCGACATCATCGTCCCTGTGTACTGCAGATAGCCGGGGGTGCCGGCAAGGTGCTTCAGCAGAAGGAGCGCGATATCCCGGGTCGGCAACTGCCGGAGGCGTTCCGCCTCAACAGGCGGTATGTACCTGAGATTCATGAACATTACGCTACGGCTCGACACCGACACACTGCGCTTCGTCGGCTGGGACGACAACGCCCGCCGGTCACACCTGGCGAATTCTTGGCTGAGGTGCGAGCAGCGGGCGTACCCGATGCGGATGTCCGCACTCGGCAGGTCCGGGTCGACGGCGGCGGGTACCGGCCGGGCCCGCCACATTTTCCGGGATGGCGGTCCGCCGGGGTTGGCACTCACAGCCGTCTCCCCGGCCCATTCGCCTTGCATGCCTACAAAACTGGCCCCGACTCCACCGAGCCGGGGCCAGAACGCGAGATTTTCAGCAGTCTTCAGCTCACGTCGCGGACCGCGAACCTGTCCAGTTGGCGACCCAAGTAGATCCCCCGCCGGTGGCGTGGGTCCACATCCAGAAGAGGCCACGGCTGTTTTCCGCTTGGTGGATCACGTAGTAGCCGTCAGTTGTGTAGGTGACCTCCCAGCGCTGCTGTGCGCGGTTGGTGTCGCAGGACTTGACTTCCAGGATCCCCGCGATCCACTCGTCCACGCAGCGGTTGTCGTTGCTGATCAGTTGCTGGGTGGCCCGGTTGTAGGTCCAGGTCGCACGAGCGTCGCACGCATGGTTCTCCAACGCGTCCAAGCTGCCGCCGGCGTTGGCCCACCCGACGCAGCGGGCGGGATCCGTCCAGTAGGAGATCTGGAACTTGGAGTACGGCGGGAACGGCTCCGCCTGCGCGGGCGGAGCCGCGGTCAGGGCAAGCATCACGGCTGCGGGCACAGTTGCATACCTGGCCAGCCGCCGTGCAGCGAGAAACGCTTTACTCATGTGTCGGCATCCAGACTGATCGGAAACGGGTAGGCAGCGGAGAGTGGTCACCGCAGCACGGTCGAGCGACCCAAATACCGCTCACGGCGTGTGTTCTCGTGCGCATACGGAGAGTCGCATTTGGCCGCCGCGACACGCCCGCCCTCGACCCGGCGGCCACCCGATCAGGGGACATCCGGTTTACGGGCGCCGGTCTGTGCAACATCCCGTGAGTTCCTCTGAGCCCTGCGGGCTCCTTGTCCCCTTGGTCAGGGTGTTATGTCCTCCCTTTCGCCTGCTCGCGGGCGGCGACCAGGGCCTGGCGTGCGAGGTCGGCGCCGCTCAGCTCGGTGGTCATGCGATCACCGCCCCGGCCGTGTCGCCATCGAGGGGCCGGGTAGCGAGCTCGCGCAGCCGGTCCTCCACCGCACGGCTGCGGCCGTTTCGGTCTCGGTGTGGGGTGCGCTCTGCTCGTGCAGCTGCTTCAGCCGCGTTGCCAGGAGGTACCGGCTACCAAGGCCAGGAGCTACGGCCGATGCGCGACCGGATAACCCGCACCCTGCCGGAAGCAGCTCACACCACCTGCCCCCAGAGTTCCGTTGAGGGACAGGCACAGTCCGCTGCCGTCGCGTCCCTGTTGCTCGGGCGGCGGGGCCCGAATTGGTCTCAGAATGGTGCCTCAGGCGACGAGTCTGCACGGAAGACAGGTCGGGTATATGTAGCGGAACCTGACCCGAGCGCGACTCAGGTGACTGCTGTCCGGGGGCGCGGGTTCAGCATGACTGCGTCTGCGGTGAATCGTTCGAGGCCGGTAATGCCATTGGGGTAGCTGATAGAGATCTCGAGTCCCTTGAGCCTACTCAAAGGGGTGATATCGATGGTGACCAGTTGTGACCTAAGGTTATTGATGAAGAGATGCTTGAGGTTGGGGAAGAGGTCCGAAACCAGATTCAGTTGTACGTCTGAGCCTGGCAGAAGCCGGAGGGAGGTAACGCTGTGTATGGGAACGGCCTGGGTGAGATCGTAATCCGCTATGCCGAGTTCAGTCAGACGAGGCAGTGCGGAGATCTCTTGCCACTCTCCCTTGTCAGGCCCGGTGTTGATCACCAGCTCTCGCAGTTGTTGCCACCTGGAGAGACCGGCCAGAGGTGTGCCGATCGAAGCGCCCAGAAACAGTCTGGTGAGGCCCTCCGGTGCTGGCATTTCTGCCATGCTCTCCCAGGGCAGGCGCGTGTAGAGAGAGAGCTCGGTGATTCCGGACAAAGAAGCCAGCGCGTCGAAGGAGAATTCGTCCGGCAGGTGCAGGAGACTCAAGTCGGACAACGGGAGCCCTGCAAGGTCTTCAATGTGTGTGAGCTGGATGCAGTCGGAGAGGGCGAGTTCCGTTAGGGCAGGGAGTTCGCGGATGAATTTCAGTTCTGTGAGCAGTTGACCGGAGTAGATCCGCAGATTCCGGATGTGCTCGGGTGAGAGATGCTCGGTGATTTCGTCTTCGGTGAATGCTTCTCGAAATGTGACGCTGGTGATGGGTTTCAGGAATCGCAATGCGTTGCGCTGATCATGGGTCCTCACACTCAGAGATAGGTGGTCCCGGAAGCGAATCAGGATGTCGCGAGCGTATTCGTCGGCATCGAAGTGCTTCCAGCTATCGGCTAGAGCGTAGGAGGCCGAATCAGGAGGCAGCGACTGTGCGAAGCGGCGGAGGAAGGCGTAGGCATGGTCGCCGCCGATGCCCGCTGCAGTCAGGATGACGGATATCACTTCGTCGTATTCCAGGCCCTGGGGCCCCGGCAGCAGGTCCAGGATGCCCGGTCCGAGCGCGGCAAGCGCATCCGCCTCCTCCTGGGAACGGGGAGGCAACAAGACGCGTGCACGCTCTTCGACCAGCCTGCGCGCGTCGGGGTCGAGCTCTGTGGCGTACTGCAGGCTGGCGGCTGCCACGAGATGGAGTCTGCTCCTGTGCTCGACCTCGGCGTCACCGCGGTCGACGAGGCGGCGGAGAAGGTCAGCGCTCTCGGTGGGCCGGGCGTGGGCGACGGCCATACGTACGACGTCTTCCCACTGGTCGTCATGGGCATGGTTGACCAGCAGAGGAAAGTCGTGGGCTTCGATAGCGGCTTTGGCTCCGAGGTAGTCCTGGAAAGTCCGATGCACGAAGTCGATGGTGTCCGCGGTGGGCTGGCGCAGGAGCCCGCTGCGGCCGACTAGGTGCGTCAGGACCTGGTCGGCAGTGCCCTGTTCGGCCACGGCCTGCATGGCCGGCAGCGCGTCGCTGACCAGGGCCAGCGCGGTCGCCCGGTCCATCTCTGTCTGGCGGTTGCGGATGAGCCAGTAAGCCAGACGCTGAAGAAGCTGAATGCTCTGATGCTCGGTGAGCTGGATGCCTTCGGGGACGTCGATGCTGCGCTCGATGTCACGGCGCACGAGCAGCATCGACAGTGCCGCCTCGTAGAGTTCTATACGGCTGTGAGGCAGATGGCCGCGGCGGTCTCGGTGCAACGCGCAAATGAGTGCACACATCAGGGGGGTGCTGGACAACTGCGCCAGATCACGCTGAGCACGTGCTGTCACCCGGAGCGCTGCTTCGAGATCATGCAACTGTGACCGTTCGGCCTCGGTCGTTGCACTCTGCCGGGCGGCGGTATGCCATCGGCAAACGAAGACTTCGGTGTCGGCTACACTCATGGGCCGCACCGACAGTTCGGTGAAGCACGACGAGGACAGCCAGCCTTCGGGAACAGCTGACGGCCGCGTGGTGACCACGAAGTGCGCGTCCTTGTACGCAGCCAAGAGCTGCTCGAGCCAGTCCCGAGTGGGACCCCGACGTTCCTGGGGAACTTCATCGATGCCGTCGACCAGGACGAGGGCCTTACCCTGGGAGAGCACCCCATCGGCCCAGCCCTCTGGTTGGGAGGCGGCCAGGGGTGTTCCGACCGCGGACAGAAATTCATGCGGTTCCGGAAGGGGACCACGCCTCACCAGCGTCCGCAGTGGCAGGACGAACGGAACCTGCCCTCGCCAGCCCGCCAGTTCTTCCGGCAGCTCATCACGAGCCGTGGCGACAGCCAGCCACTGCAGCAGCGTTGTCTTTCCGCTGCCGGCGAGCCCTCGCAAAAGCACCCGTCGGCAGTGGGCCATGGCCTGCTCGGCACGCTTCACTACGACGGAGGGCCGGTCTGCTTCCTCGCTGTCTGCAGGCCAGTCCTCCCGTCGTTCCGCCAGTTCCAAGCTCAAGTACGCCGCGTCAAGCGGCCAACATGCACGTTCGGGCCGGCTTAGGTTCAGCCCTACGACGGTCAGCTGGGAATGCCGCTCCGCCACATAGCTGAGGTACCGCTCCTCGAACGAAGGCTGCACCGTCGGTCGTCCCGGCCTGCGAACAACTCTCCTCGGAGAATCGTCACGCGAGCGTGGTAAGCGCATGGCGGCCTGGCGTAAGGCCAGCAACGGCTCCACGTCCGTGCCCAACGCCCTCGCCAGGGCAAACAGCGTGGCCTCTGAGGGCACCTTGTAGCCGTTCAGGGCCTGGCTCACTGTTGTGCGACCCAGTCCCGTCCGCTGCTGCAATCCACCCATCTGCAGACCTCGCTGCGCCCTGAGGTGGCGCAGCTGCAGCGCGAGTTCCGCTAACGGATCCTCGTGCCCCTCCCCCATGTCCTGCTTCTCCGTCTCTCGAGCGACCGTCTTCAATCATCTTTGTTCAGCCTGAACCCCGGTGAACACCAGAACGGCGAAATTCACCGACGCCACCGTCGTCAATCGTCCCGGGAAGAAGACATGAACACCGCGCCTGTCCACCTGATGCTCCTGCTCCTGCTTCTCGCAGTCGTTGCCCTGTTCTGCGTCCTCGTGGGAGCAGCAGCTGGCCTGCTCGCTCGTATCGACGGAGCCACCTACGCTGCCACATTGCTGCGTGCTGCCCTGGCCTTTGGAGGCAGCGCGACTCTGTCGCTGGCACTGCTGACGTTCATCCTCACGACGCTGTGAACCGAAAACACGCGCATGTTGTCCGCCATGACTTACGCCATCGTCTGCGGATCGCGTACCCACGCACGAGCTAGGGGTCGGTGTCTGCGGACACCGACCCCTGGGGTCCATCTCCGGCCGACTACTGGGCTCCAGCGGCTCCGGACACTGCGAGCACGCAGCCGCTGTCGCCGTCGGTTGGAGGTGGGGTGTCGTTCACCGGGCGGGGATGACGTGCAGATGAAGGTGCTCCTCGCTTGCGGCCGTGCCAGGGCGGCTTGAGGTGCGGATGTCTGCCGCCGGCAATCCACTTTCGAGTTCGGCTGGCAGCGGCCATCGTCGCGGCGGAGATGACAGGGCCCGAGCCAGCGTCCCGCACGTGACGTGTGGGCAGGGCCAGGAGATGTCCATCGGCGACCGGTGCCTTCGACTCAGACCGGCCGCGCACTATCTCACCGTTGGCGCGTTCGGCAGACATGGCGGCGGTCGATCGTTGGCGGCGACCGTGATCGCTGAGAAAGTCCCTTGTCACCTGTCATATGACGTGATGGGGGTCTTGCCGGTCCTTGGTGGGTGGTTCACCATCTGCAACAGAAAGTAGTGGAGGGGACACGGAGTGGGGGCCATGTCGACCGGGACGAACGGGAGTTACTGGCAGGGGAAAGCTCTGCCGAGCGTGTTCAAGCATGAGCTGCTGCGGCGCTACATACCTCCGTTCGGAGGGATGACGAGCAGGCAGTCGCAGGACAAGCGAGTGGTGTATCTGGACGGATACGCGGGTGAGGGCCGGTACGAGAGCGGTGAGCCAGGCTCGGCGGAGATCGCGTTGCGGGTCGCCTCCTACTACCGGTCGCGCGGGCTGAAGCTGTCCTGCTTCTTCGTGGAGGAGCAAGCCAAGTCCTTCGAGCGCCTGCTGGAAGTCCTCCAGACCTATCGGGCCCGCGGCGTTGACGCGCGGGCGCACCGCGGGGAGGTCGACGGCGTCCTGGACGATGTGGTGCTGCGGGCGAGGGGCGTTCCGCTGTTCTTGTTCCTGGACCCGTGCGGGCTGTGTCTGCCGATGGAACGTCTGGTGGACGTCCTGGCACGGCGGCGGCCAGGGACCCGCCCGGCGACGGAGCTGCTGATGAACTTCAGCATGATGGCGGTTCGGCGCCTGGGCGGCCATGTCTCCTCGCCCAAGGGCAATGAGAAGAGCCTGGAGCGGTTCGACGCCGTGTGCGGGGGCCGGTGGTGGCGCGAGTACTTCAGCGGCGCCGCCTCCGAGCAGGACGCGGCGGAGGCTGTGGCGGCGGAGTACGCCCGGCGCCTGGAGCAGCAGACCGGCATGTCGGTGCAGTCGGTCCCGGTCGCCGCCGACTCTCATGTGAAGCCGGTCTACCACCTGGTCTTCGCCACCCACAGCCCGTATGGCCTGTGGGTCTTCGGGGACGCGGTGGCGCGCGCCAGGGACGAGTGGTGGAAGACGCTCGAGCTGCGGGAGGACGATGCACTGTTCTCCGCTGCCTCGCTGAAGCGGCCTGATCCGGCAACGGTGGAGAAGGAAGCTGTGCCGGCCATGGCCCGCAACCTGGAGACGCTGCTGCTGCGCACCAGGCGGCCGGTGAAGCTGGTCGACCACACGCTGGAGGTGTTCGGCACCTACTACGGGCAGGTCACCGAGCCGGCTGCCCGGAAGGCGGTGAAGCTTCTCCACAGCCAGGGCAAGACGCCCAGCACCGGCGTGGGCGAGAAGCGGACCCGTGAGCTGATCGTGCGCCCCGCGGCCTGATCACGCCGTGAGGCGGCCGCCGTGGACCACCACGGCGGCCGCCTCGTAGCAGCGTCAGGCGGCGACTGAGCTGGGCATTTCGTCCCAGGTGCGGCCGCCGAGCTCGCGGCCGCCGGCCTTGGGTGTGCGGCCTCCCCATTGCTTGAAGAAGAAGGCCACTCCTGCTTCCTGGCAGGTGTCGCGGATGCCGGTCACCCAGGCCGTGTCCAGCGGGCGGTGGCGCGGGCCGGACTCACCGCCGGCGATGACCCAGTGGATGCTCTCCAGGTCCAGCCCGGGCAGCGGTCCTAGCAGCGGCTCGCAGGAAAGGAACCGCACCGCGGCCGGGACCTGGCGCAGGTCATCCACGCGGGGCAGTTCGGCCTCCGACTCGACCGACACGCCCATCCACACGTTCGGGGGCCAGTCCAGCTTCGGGGCGAGCTGGCGCAGGCGCCGAGCCCGCTTGGTGAGGATCTGGTAGGTGTGCTGCGGGGTGTCGGCCATGACCTCGAAGACCTGCCGCACGTAGTCGAGGTGCACCCGCGCATGGAACAAGTCGCTCATGGAATTCACGAACACGGTGCGAGGGCTCTTCCACCCGTAGGGCACATCCAGTGAGTCCGGGTGCAGCGTGACACCGAACCCGGGGCCGGAGGTCCGCGGGTCGCCATCGTTCTGGTACTTCGGCGCGCCCATCGCTTTGAGCCTCTTGGCCAGGGCAAGGGCGTAACAGTTGGTGCAGCCCTCCGAGACTCGGTCGCACCCTGTGGTGGGATTCCACGTCGCTTCGGTCCACTCAATGGCGCTTCGATCGCTCACCGGCTACCTCCCCCTCGCCTCGCTACTCCGCCAGTCACGTACAGCGTGCTCAACGACCACACGCCGACACCGACACCCGGCCATCCAATCACCCCAACACCTCCAATATCACCGGCCTGTACACATCTCCCGCACGCACAGTCATCACGCGGTACGGGCCTCTCGAGGCGCGGCAGCAGCCGCGGAGCCAGCTCGCTCAGCACGGGCCCGCCGCAGCGCGCGAATACGGCTGCTGTCCGCGGCCGCCGCCCGCGCCGCCTTCGCCCGCAGCTCTTCGATCGCGGCCTGCCCATCGCCGAACGCCTCCTCCGGCTCCCGCATCAAGGAGCCTGCGTTCTGCCGCTCGATGGCGACCGCAGTCCTCGGGTCGAGGACCCGTTCCGGCCTGCTGGCCTGGTGGGCCGCCAGCGCCTCCTGGTAGCCCGGCGACGCGGTCTCCCGCGTACGGACCGGCGCCTCCGGCACCGGCGGGGACGACGCGGGGCTCGAGCCGCTGGCGAGCGGGAAGGGTGCACCGGCGGCCAGGACGCGGATCGAGCGGACCGCCTCGCGGCCGGCCGCCTCATTGGCCGTGGCGATCAGCCGAGGGGTCATCAGCCGGATGTGGGTCGCGTACGCGGCCGAGTCCGCCCGCACATCCAGCCGTCCGCTGTCGGCGTCGAAGGCGACGGCCTGGACGTGCTCGGCCAGGCGCCCGGCGACCGTGGCCGCGATCTCGGGCCACCGGTCCAACACCGAGCCGCCGGCGGCCGGGACCTCCCAGGCCCGGTCGGCCATCAACTGCTGCAGCACGGCCGCGAAACCCTGCGGGTCCCGCCCGTCCCGCCGCACCCGGCTACGGCGGCGGGGCGTACGGGCCTCGGATACGGCACCGCGCTTGCGTGCCGAGGCCCGCGCGGCGTGCAGCGCGACCCGCGTCAGATCGACGCCGGACGCCTTCTCGTTCCCGGGGCTGGCCGACTCGCTGCCGCAGTTCATGTTCGCCTCGGTCATCGCGGCCTCCTACCGTCGTCCGATGGTCATCAGAGAGCTGCGGGCGCCGCTCATCAGCCGTTCGACACGGAACACCAGCTCAGCTCCGTAGATGCGCTCCGCGACGGGCCGCCCGAAGGCGAGAGCGCCCTCGACGAGAGTCGTCTCACCGATCATGAACTCGCCCCAGGCCGCGTCCTGCTGCTCCTGGCGCTCCTGCTCGGTCAACTCCAGTAGCCCGGACTGCCCCACCCCGTCGACGGCGGCGCCCTGGTCCCTTTCGTGGCCGCCGCATGCCGCCTCGCGGACCTGGGCGAACGCCTGGGCGACCTGCCGCTGCACCCGCTGGCTGGTCGGGGACTGCCAGTCGCCGTCGAACCGCTCGGTGCGGGTACGGACCTGCCGGATGCGGTGACGGCGGGCCGCTTCCTGCGCGCTGCGCCAGTCCTCGACCACGGCCGCGCGCTTGGCCGGCGTGTCCAAGATCTTCTCCGCGTCCCGCAGCAGCACCGCGAGGAGACCGGAGCCCCGGCGGACCCGGGTTGCCTCGCCCCGGAAGTGCAGCCAGCCGCGGATATCGGTCACCGTCCAGCCGGCGTCCGCGACATGGCGGGCCACCCAGGCGATCCGGGGCACCGCGCAGCCGCGCAGCCAGTCCAGCTCCTCGGTCAGCTCACGCGCCAGCTGGTAGCGGCGGCCGACCTTGTTCAGCCTTCGCCGACCATCGGCCTTGTTCGTGGACTTCTTCTGGGTGGGGGACTTGCTGGCCCCGCGTGCGAGCTTGCTCTCAGGGGGGAACGAAGTATCACCCGCACCAGAAACACCAGCAGGACTATCCCCCATTGGGGTGCAACGCGGCCCACCCGAAACAGCCGTCACAGACGCACCAGCAGCCCCCTTCCGGGAGGCCGTCGCGGGCTTCCTCGAGCGCGGCCTGCGGACCTTCCGGGCCGCCTTCCGCGCCAGCTTCGCCACCAGCTCCCGGCCGCTCTCCGCGATCCCCGTCACCCGGCGCGCGGGGCCCTCACCGGACGTACGGATCCCCAGCGCCCGGTCGAACTCGAGCGGAATCATCCACGCGTACTCGCTCGCCCGCGCCCGCTCCCCGCGCACCCGCGTCCCGCGCACCCGCCAGGCCAGCAGCCCGGTCTCCCGCAGCATCGCCAGGTGATACTCCACCGCCCGCTCCGACAGGCCGGTACGGCGCATCAGATACCCGATCCCCGGGCGACACGGCGACAGATCCGTCAGCAGCTGCGCGATCCACACCGTCGTCGGGCCGAACGCACGCGGCCCGTGCGACCGGTACCGCCGCGGCTCATACAACCCCGACCCCGCCACCCAATGCACCGCCTGCATCCAGGAGTAACCATCGGCAGCCACCCGGCCCGACGACGTCAACAACCACTGCCGCGCCTCCGGCACCCACAACTCAGGCAGCACAGACACGACGCCGCCGTCGACCGGCGAACACGCGGCGGCATCCACCGCCACGGCACTCATCGGCCCGCCCGCACAGCGCGGGCAGGCGACAACAACGCGTTAAAGATCATGCGGCGAGCCTCGAACGGATCGCCTGTGGACAGAGACCGAGCAGGACGGTGAAAGCGGGAGAGGTCCTCACACCTGCTACTGGTCCGCCGCGGTGTGACACCGGTCGCCCGATCGCCTCGCCCAGCAGGATGTTCCAGGCAAAACGGGCTGTGAGATTCCGCCAGACGGGAAGCACTCAACCGGCAAACATGGGTGAAAAGGGCATAACTGGGCTGGCGAAAGGCAAAGCGGTCGTGCACAATGACGACGTCCCTTCGAGCAGTCGGGAGGGCATGACGAAGCCCCAAACGGTGCTTCGTGGTTCTGGGAGGAACCTGACTCGCTCAGATCGACCGGGTGGTGCCGGAAGATCGAGCCCTCGCCCCGGTTGGTAGCCGGAGCGGTGACGTGAAGGGCCGCAGGATCCGCAGGTGACTGGTAACCACCACGCGGACGCGGCCGACGACCTACCTCATCCCGACCCCCTCAACAGAGGGGCGCTTCGGCGCAGGGGTCGGATCGAACGCGAACACCCCGCCGACGGGCCAGCGCTCACGCATGCGTCGCTGACCCCACGGCGGGGTGCTGTGTGTCTGGGACTGGGTACGGGTACCCTGTGTCATGTCGATCACCTTCGTATGGCTATAAGGGTGCTCGGCAGGCTTCGGGACCACCACCACAGAGGTCCTTCGGCCGTGTGGCCCCTCCCGGCTTGTCCAAGGCCGGTCGACGGGGCCACTCTTTTTGATCAATGCCGGAGACACGATACTCCCCCGCTGGGGTGTTTGAGCCCCCAGGGGACCCGTGTCGCCGCAGCTGCAAAGTTCCTGCGAGCAGACATCAAGTGACTCCATGTCAGGAATACCGACTGCCCGGCGGCCGCTTGCCGGACCACCCTCCGCACGCTGCGACCGCGCAGCACGGACGTCAGGATCGACCAGAACATCGACGTGCCGAATCACATGGCTCATCCGTGCGCTGCACCTCCCCGATGAAATCCCGACGCTACTTAGCGGCGATCTGAACAGATCCTGAGAGTGAAAACCAAGGAGTGCGGACGAACGTTGTCGCTCTTCCCGCCCGACGGGCAGAACGCTGTCCACGCCTCCCGTCAGGCGGGAAGCCTGGACGTACGGTCCCCGCAGAACGGCGTCAGCGGCCGGTCTCTGAACTGTCACCGCCCCCCACCCCCGCTCTGGGGTTGCCACTCGTGCTCCAGGAGGGAGTACAGCACGCTGTCCCGCCAGGACCCGTTCGTGAAGACGTGGTCGCGCAGCACTCCTTCCCGGGTGAACCCGAGCTTCTCCATCATGGCGATCGACGCTGCGTTCTCGGGCCCGATCGCCGCACTGATCCGGTGCAGGCCCAGCTCTGTGAACGCGTACCCGATCAGGGTGCGGGCCGCGTCTGTGGCGTAGCCGCGGCCCCATTCTGCTGCTGCGATTGCGTAGCCGAGTTTTCCGGCTTGGACGCCGGAGAGGCCGATCCGAACGAACCCGAGTACGCGGTTGTCGTCGTGGTTGGTCACCCCGAGATAGAACTCGGTCCGGGGCTCATGCCGAGCGCGCTCGATCGTGCCGTCGATCATCGCCACGGCCTGGGCACGATCGCGGCTGTCGAAGGACAGCCATGTCGTGACGGTGTCGTCACCGATGATCGCCAGGACAGCGTCGACGTCATCGCGGGTGAACTCGCGCAGGACGACCTGGTCGCCGACGATGCGAAGTTGCTTGATGGGCAGTTGCGGGCGCACGACCGTCCCGTGACCACGCGACGACGTGACGAGACCTTCAGCTTCAAGAGCCTTATACGCCGCGTGGACTGTTGTCTTTGATCCCTCGCCGGCTGCCACGAGATCCCGGATGTGGGGCAGTTGCTGGCCGGGAGTGAGGTCGCCCCGTCGAATCTGCGAGGCGAGCCTGTCCGCCAGCTTCTGCCACTTTGGCGCCATCCATGCCTCCCCTCTGGTGAAGGGAATCCTAGTCCTGGGACTACCGTCGATGGGGGCTTTGGTGGATTCCTCGAAGCTGTGAGCTGCTTGGACAGCTCCGCCGAGGTGACGAACGGCTGCCCAGCGACGCGGGTGTGCAGCCATGGACGCACACGGGTGCCGATCAGATGGCCAGGCTGGCGCACGCGGTGTGATCCAAGGTGTACCTGATGATCGCCTCCAGTCGCTGGTTCTGTACGCCAACCAGCATCTATATGGAGGCAGTCGTGTGAGAGGTCACTTGGATTACCCACAGTGGGTAAACGCTGGGCGCCCCCGATATGCAGGGTCCTCAAGGCGCTCGCCGCAATTCGCGCAGATGGGCGACGAACTCCTGGGCCTCCGCCGCGTGCCCGTATCGAGACTGGAGCACCTGGCCGAGGTCGGCCGACACCATCGCCAGCGAGGGTAGAGACCGTCGGTCCCCGCCCAATGCCCGCTCGCCATAAGCCAGCGCACTATCCAGGTCACCTTCGCGGGCCGCGACCACACCCAATGTCACCCGGGCCTCGGCAATGCGCATGGGCGAACGCTCGGTTCCGTCGAAGTCGGTGCCTGCGCGAATCACCTCGCCTGCGAGTTGCTCTGCCAGACGGTCCTCGCCGACCTTCCGGTAGGCATCCATCCGGTAGAAGTCGTATTTCGCTGGGTCAACCACAAAATGATCTTCGATGCTCTCCGGGTACGGCAGCCGCTCAAGGAGTTGTCGGCCGTGGTCCAGCGCAACCTCGGTCTGCTGCCGGTCCCCCAACCGTGCCCAGGCTTTGGCTTTCTGAGCGTAGAGCTGTGCGGCGACGCTCTCGTTGGGCGCGATGGCGATGCCGGCGTCGGCGGCCGCGATGACGCCGCGGTAGTCGCCTCTGGTCAGTGCGAACCATGCCCGCATCTCGTGAGCCCACCCCTGAACGCTCGGCTCGCCGGACTCGGCACCGAGCATGAGAGCGGCCTGCCGGGTGGCCTCGGCATCCCGAGGCTGTCCGGAGTCGTACTCCACGCAACCGACCAAGAGCGACAGCTTGCCAGCGAGGGCGATGATCTCTCGGTGTTGCGCAAGGCTCACCCGCTGATGTTGGAGTCCGACGACCCGGCCCAGCCACGCCTTACCCTCCATGAGCAGCTGGTCGGCTGGCATGTACGCGTACTCGCAGCACAGCCGGTCCGCCGTGATCCGCAGCGCGTCCAGCGTGGCCGCGTCCACGTCGGATGCGCGCAGCCGGGCGATGATGTCCACGGTGTCCATGCCGCTGACCTGCAACACCTCGGCACGCCCGTCACGGCGGCCGCGCTCAGGGAAAAACGCGCCTGTTGTCGTCCCGAAGGTACTCGCGATCGCGGACTTGTACTTTGTCGGCTGGCTGCCGCCTGCTTCCCACCGTTTCCACTGCCGTAGCAGGTCCTGCTCGAGGATGTCGTGGTCTCCAGGAAGGCGGGCCATCAAGGCACGCACTGCCTCGAGCTGGCTCCAACCACGCGCGGCTCGCTCCTCCGCCATCCGGCGTGCCCAATCGGGACGTTCATCACTCACCGTGCTCCTCCCAGGCCTCGAGCGTTTGGCGCCGTGCGCGCCCGGCAGGGTGATGCCCGCTGCGCGGCCGCACGCCTTTCTGCGGCCGAGTTTTGCACGTCGTCTTGATCGCGCGGAGGTGACAAGTACCGGTGACATCCCGGATGTCACCGCCCGGTGTCACTTTCCGTAGCCGCAGTACCCGAGCACGGTCATGGTCGTCGAGTGCCGCGCGCTGCGAGTGGGAGGCGGAAGTCAATGCGAGCCACCATCTGCGGAAGAACATGCATGGCGGAGCTCCGCCAGCACGTGCTCCGGATGACCGTCGTAGACGATGTGTGGCTCATCAGCCGTCGGCGGGTGGAACCGGCCTGCGAACCTGAGCAGGTCTTCTTCGCTGAACTCGATGGAGTTCGCGTCGACCAGCGACTTCGCGTTGCGCTCCCGGATCCGCTCCCAGCGCACTTCATGCGGGACCGGCAGGTAGATCAGCATGGGGACGCCTCCGGCCTCCGTCACGGTCGCCGTCCACTGGGCACGGTCCTCTGGAGTCCAGAAGCCGTGGTCGACCACGACGTCCCGTCCGGCTGCCACGTGCTCCTGGAGCTCCAGGGCGATGTCCTGGAGTACGGGTGCCTCCCGGACGCGGAACTGACCGCGCGGGAAGTCCTGGCCGTAGTGGCCGTAGCGGCGGAACATCTCCTCATCAGGACAGAGACGCACCAGCCCGGCCTGCTCAAGGGTGCGCGCCAGAGTTGTCTTGCCAGCGCCCGGCATCCCGGTCATGAGGATGGCGCGCGGCGCAGGCCCCGGTCGGTTGGCTCGATTGGCCAGGGCTTCGGAGATGCGGCTGATCTCGAATCGTCCTTCCAGAGTCAGGGTGTCGGTGTGCTCCGTGCGCAGGAGCAGACCGAAGTTGCCCTCAAGGGGGTTGACGGCAGTGCCGCCCAAGACGAGGTCATCGCGCCGGGTCACCGCAGGACCTCCGAAGTGGTCCGCCGGGTGCGGCCGGGGGCTCCCAGGTCGACGCCGTACTCCAGCAGCTCGCCGTCGGCGTCCAGGAAGCGCGCGGTCAGTACGAGGATCGCCGCAACGGTGTCGGCCTCCAGTTCCAGCAGCTCACGGTCTTGGGCAGTGGCAATGCGGGCGGTCTCCTCATCCTCGCGCTGCGCAACCTTCCGTCCGGTGGCTCGGGCAATCAGGTCGAGCGATAGCCCACCCTTGAGGCGCTCGCTCTTAGCCAGCTCAGGCAGTACCTGCGCGAACTCGGCGGGGATCCAGGACGTCGAGTGGGAGACGATGCCATGAGCGTCCCGGTAGACACGACTGCGGCGAATCACGTCGTCACCAGCCGAAATGCCGAGTACCTGGGCGATATCCTCGGGAGCCTCGACTACGCCGGCGGTGTGGCCGGACGACTTCTCCCCGACTCCCCAGGACGACTGCGTCTTGCTGCTGCGGTCATGTCGCTCCGCTCCGGAGGACAGCGAGACGGGGCGCGCCATGACCTCGGTGCCGACACCCGGGATGCCTTGCACGAGCTTCTCTTCGCGCAGCAGTTTCATCGCCCGGTCCGCGGTGGCGGTGCTGACGTTCCACTCGGCGGCCAGCGCCTTGATGCTGGGCAGAAGGTCGCCCGGCGAGAGCTCCCCGGAGCTGATCAGGTCGCGGTAGTGGCCCGCGATGCGCGCATACGGCGCCCGGTTGTCCGCTCGGGGTGGCATCTCGCCTCCTTCATTTCGTCTAGGTGCCTCACTATACCGCTTGACACCTGAGGGTACCTGAGGCAACCTGAGGTACGTAATCAACGGTGATCCTCTTGGGACACCGCGTAACTGAGCAACAGCAGGAGTCACCGTTCCCTTGGGGGCGGCGGCAATGGGGTCGAGCCCGCGCTCCCCCGGTCGAGGCGCCTGTACCGAATACCGCGCACCATCCGATCTACCTCGAACAGCGAAGTTGCGCTGTCTGTGCTCCAGGCCGCCGGGCTACCGGCCCGGCCTGGAGCGCGGAGAGAGCAGCACGCTCGATGAACCAGGAGGTCTCGATGCCCCAGATCCGCCCCGGTCGGACCCGCACCAAACGCACCAACCGTCGCGAGCCGCTGCTGCTCAGCAAGGTCGATCCCCAGGACTTCAACGTTCGTGAGGGTGAGGTCAAGTCCATCGCTTGCCCCGACTGCCGGACCTGGCGTCGGCTGATGGGCGACACGACGCTCAAGATCCGTGAGCACTGCGTCAGCGACAAAGTCGCCGCTGGCGAGAACCACCGCCGATGCCCCGGCAGCAACCAGGTCGTTGTCATCGACATCGACGTCCGCACCTGGCAGCGGCAGACCAACCGGCTGCTGAAGGACGGAATGTGGGCCGACCAGCGGCGTGCGGCCCAGCAGTTCCACAAGCCGCTCCTGCCGTCGGCCACCCCCGTCACCAAGATGTCGCCAGTGCCGGTGAGCGCGCAGGCCGCTCTCAGCGCCTACCGCCAGCATTTCAAGAAGTGTCCGGCCTGCACTGGCGCCCACCGCTGCGGGGACGGCGCCCAGCTCGCCGAACTGTACGAGCGGCTGCAGCGCACCCAGCCTCGCCGTGACAAGGCCCGCGAGGTTCTCGCCCGTGAGCGGGTCCGGTTCGACCGCAGTTACATCGCGGAGGGCGCCGAGCGGACAGCGGCCGTATGGACGGAGGCCCAGGAGGCCACCGCCGATCCGAAATCGCTGGCCAAACGCTCCGGTACGGCGCTTGAGGAGCAGAACAACCAGTGCAAGCGCCAGCCGCGCGACGTTCGCTTCGCCTGAATCAACGCTGACGAACACCCACGGCCGCCGCCACCCGAGCTGGGTGGCGGCGGCCGTGGCTGTTCGTACGACGGCTCGTACGACAGCCAGAAAACGATGACGGCCCCGGGATTGCGCCCCGGGGCCGTGGTCGGTCGCGCACCACCCGACTAGGAGAGGAATCGACCTTGGAAACCATGATGACAGCTCCCCCGCCTCCGCGCGTACATGTGGGAGACAGTGACCCGAGCGTGCTGGAGGCGCTGCACCGTGTCCGGCACGCTCACCAGGAGCGGCCGCAGCTTCCCACCGTTCCGGGCCTGCATGCCCGGCACCGTGTCCGTGGTTTCGTTGCCCAGCTGACCGCTGGCGCTGACACGCTCAGCGCGTTGCGGCAGCTGGTCGGCACGGTGCCGGTGGCGTACGGGGCGCACCGCGAACTCGCCGAGACCGCTCAGCTGGTGGTCTCCGAGCTGGTCAGCAACGCGGTACGGGCCTGCGGTGACGGCACGCTGCTGTTAGTGGAGGTGTCCTCCACCGACACGGGCATCGCCATCGCCGTCCATGACTCCGCTGGGGACCAGCTGCCGCAGCGTCGTGAGACGGCGATGGACAACGACGCCACCGAGTCCGGTCGGGGCCTGCTCCTGCTGGACGTGCTCGCCCCGGGCTGGACCGCCGTGTCCTCACCGCTTGGCAAACAGGTGCGGTGCCACATCCAGAAGGGCTGCACCTGCGGGCCGGCGGACGACTGCAGGTGCCCCGACCCGACGCCCCCCGAGACCGCCGCTCCCGGAGTGGAGCTGGAGGGCGTCCTGGACGAGGACGAGCCCGTGGGGGTGTCGGCATGACCGACGAAGAGCGCCAGCGGATGGAAGAGGAGCTCCGGCAGCGGAACGAGCAGAGTCGCCGGGACCAGCAGGCCCGTGGCTGACGATCTCCTCCGGATGGCCCGTGCCGCGCAGCACCGCGCGGCACGGGCCATCGCCGCGCGCGGCCCCGCACACCCCATAGCTCTTGCTCTGGGTGAGGACGCCGCCGCGGCGACGAACAAAGCGCTGGACAGAGGCCATCCCGTCCACGCCATCCACCCGCCTCGAGGGATTCCGCGCGAGCGCACCCAACCCCGCCACAACGCCGAAACCGCGTGATCCCCGCTCACCGAGAGGACTTTCGACCTTGAACAGCATCTCCTTGCCGTCTGCTGACGACGAGATCGGCCCCCGCCGCCCCGGCGCCATCTACCAGAACGTCGACGGCCGCTTCGAGGTCCTGGCGCTGATCAGGGACCCGAGCACGGCGGCCGCTCTCCTGGGCCGTGCCAGTGCCCGGTGGGCGGTGATCGTGCGCGACACGCTGCGCCCCGACGGGCAGCCGTTCCCGGTCGGATCGGCCTGGACCATCTCCGACTACCTGATCCGGCCCGGCAAGGCCCAATCCAGCTCTGGCGCGCGTGCTTTCGCCCGTGCCGCCTGACGACGCGCAGGGTCTCGCGGTACGGGCCATCGCGTCGCGGCCGCCCTGGCGGCCGCGGCGGCATGGGAGGCCGGCCACCGCGTCACTGACATCCACCCGCCCACCGGCGATCAGCCCGATGGCGGGTCCCGCTGAATGACACGCATCCCCGGGAGGATCCGTGAAGCACATCGTGCGCACCACCGTCGCCCAGAGCCTCGCCTCGGACGACCACGACCGTGATTTCCGGGCCGGCGCGGCCTGCCGAGATGAGGAGGAACCGGACCTGTTCTTCCCGGTCGGCAACACCGGTCCGGCGCTCCTCCAGGCCGAAGAGGCCAAGGCCGTGTGCCGCCGCTGCCCGGTCATGGAGACCTGCCTCCAGTGGGCGCTGGACACCAACCAGCACTACGGCGTCTGGGGCGGCATGAGCGAGGACGAGCGGCGCGCATTGAAGCGCCGCGCCGCCCGCAAGCGCGCCGGCACCACCAGCGCCTGATCGCAGCCCTGCGCTGCCCGGGCGCCACCGGACCGGCTTCTGCCGAGCTCCGGTGGCGGCGGAGAACGCAGGGATCCTGCAGCTGGCCACCTCGCTCGCTGCCGTCGATCCATACCTCATCCGACACCGCTCCGAGGGAGTTCACCCATGATCACCCCTTGCCCGCACACGCCTACCTGCCCGCCGGCCACCAGCTCCGACCGGGAGGCCGCCCACCTCGTGGCACACCACCCGGAGCAGGGCTGGAGCCTGCTGTGCAACGGCGTCCTCCTCTTCGAGGACACGGGTGAGTTGCTCCCCGACGGCCAGGTCATCGCCCCGCACCGGGCCCTTGCGGTCGTGGCCTGACGGCTGCCTGATCCGCCCGCACCGACCGCCGACTCTCCGGCGGCCGGGTCGGGCGGTGACTGGGAGCCGGGCAGTCCGGACCCGTCGGCCCCGCGCCGGTGTACGCGATGTGAGGAGAGCACGTGACCCACCCCCAGATGCAGGCCGTACAGCCGAAGGTCACCTACACCAAGGGCGACATCGTCCTGTTCCGCGACGTCGAACGGTTCTGGCTCGGGCTGCCCGGCCACACCTTCGTCGGCCGGGTGGAGCGGTCCTGGACGCACGCCGACACCCGCAAGGTCCTCTACGACCTGACCGAGCTGAGCGGCAACCGGGCCCGCGCCGGGATCGACCCCGTCTACATGCGGCTGCTCCCGGCGACGGACGCGATGCACGACATCGACACCGCGCCGCTCAGCGAGCCGGACACCGGGGCGATGACCCCGGCCGCCGTCGCCTGGCTGCGCCAGCACCTTCGGCAGGACGGCAGCGCGCTGCCCGGCCGTCCCTGACCACCTGCTTATGCAGACAGCCCTCCGAGTCCTCGGCATTAGAGCTGCCGGGGCCTCGGAGGGCCTGGTCACGACCCTACCGACCGACGCCGACCCGCGGTGACCTCTTGCACGAGGCGCCGGAGTAAGAGAGGACATCCCCGTGGCCAACACCACCACCCGGCGCAGGCGGAAGCCCGCCCCGGCCGCGAAGCCCCGAGGCACTGGGCGCGCCAAGGCACCCGCCGCGCCGGTCTCCATCCCCGCCCAGGCTGCCGCTCCTGATGAGACTGTGCCGCTGGTGTTCGAGGAGGCCGACCCGCTCCTGGCCGACGCCGCCGACCGCGCCGCCGACCTCCGGGACCTGGTCGCCGACGACAGCGCGCGCATCCTCGCCGACGGCCAGGCCCGCGCCGCCGAACTCCTGGACGGTGCGCGCACCGAGGCTGCCTCTATCACCGAGGCGGCTACGACCGAGCAGGTCCGCGTCCTCGCCGATGCGGCGGCCGACGCCGACCGGGTCCGCGCGGACGCCGCGACCACCGCGGCCGCCGAAGCCGACCAGGTCCTGGCCGACGCCGCCGCGAAGGCCAAGCAGCTGCTCGCCGACGCGCACGGCCAGGCCGACACCGTCACGACGACGGCGACCGGCGAGGCCGACCAGGTACTCGCCGACGCCCGCCGCCGGGCGGAGGAGGTCACCGCCACGGCTGCCGCGCAGGCCGACGAGGTACAGGCGGAGGCCGCGAAGGTCCGCGCCGACGCCGAGGCCGCATGCACCGAGCTGCTGGCGGCGGCGGAGCGCACCGCGGCGGAGACCCGCACTCGCGCTGCCACCGACGCCGAAGTTCTCCTGGAGCGGGCGCGGGGCGAGGCCGACCGGATGCGCGAGAGCGCGGACGACAAGGCCGCGCAGGTGCGGGCCGGGGCGGAGCGGATGGCCGTCGGCCTTCGTGCCGACGCCGATCGCGCCTTGGACAACGCCCGCACGTCAGCTGAGGAGCTGCGGGCGGCGGTTGACAAGGACGTCGCCTGGCTGCGGGAGCAGGCCGAAGCCGATGCGAAGACGGCCCGGGAGGCGGCGGCGAAGGCCACGGCCGACCAGGCCGCCGCCGCGCAGGCCCGGGCCGAAGCGGCCCGGGTGCTGGAGGCGGCGACGGAGCGCACCGTGCAGCGGGCCCGGCGCCGGGAGATCCGGACCGAGTCCCGTGCCGCGCGGCGCAAGGCCCGCAACGACGCCCGGCCTGCGGGCGGTGTCCCGCCGCTGTCCGGGCAGGAGCTGGTGCTGGTCGTCGCGATTGTCCTGGCGGCCGCGGTCGTCTCCACTCTCGGTCTGCTGTCCTCCTACACCGCGCTGGAGACCAAGGCCGCTGGGTGGGGCTGGGAGTGGCCGTGGCTGCTGCCGGTCGGCATCGACGTCGCCATCCCGGCCTTCACCGGCGCCAACCTGGTCCTGATCCGCATGGGCATGGAACTGCGCTGGATCCGCTGGGTGCCCCGTGCGCTGACGGCGGTGACCGTGTACCTGAACTGGAACGCTTCGGACTCTGCGGCGGGCCGCCTCGGGCACGCCGCCCTCACGCTGCTGTGGGTGGTCTTCTCGGAGATCGCATCCCACGTGTACGCGACGCGGATCGGCGCGGTCACCGGCAAGGTGCGGATGGAGACGGTGCGCCGCTCCCGCTGGATCCTCGCCCCGATCCCCACCGCCCGCCTTCGGCGCCGGATGATCCTTTGGGAGATCACCTCCTACGAGGAGGCGCTCACCCGCCTCCAGGAGCAGACCTACCTGCGAGCGCAGCTTAAGGAGGAGTACGGGTGGCGGTGGCGGAGCAAGGCTCCGCTGGAGCAGCGGATGGCGCTCAAGCTCAACTCCGCGCCTGCCGTGCTCGCCGACACGCTCACCCCCGAGGACGCGCTCACGGTCGAACGGGCGGAGGAGAGCGAGCACGCTCACTCCGACATGAGCGCGCTCACCTCGGGCGAGGCGCGCGGCGAGCGTGAGCGCCCGGCGCTCACCTCCGACGCTCACGAGGGTGAGCGTGCCACGGGGGAGACGGACGCTCAGCGAGCGGACGGCGCGCTTACGCGCAGCGAGACGGAGGCGCTGACCGAGCGCCGCCACGCTCGTATCCGCCTGCTCTACACCGAGCTCGGGCGCCGACCCGAGTGGACGGAGATCCGCGACGCGCTCACCGACGCGAACCTGTCCGACAAGCCGGTCTCCCGCCCGACCGCCCAGCGCCTGCGCGCTCAGGTCGAAGAGGCCGCCCCGGGCGCGTAGGCGAGCGCCCGGTGAGCGCGTCGGCGCTCACCCTCTGGCAGAACCCCTGCCGCTCATGGTCGCCACCGATCCGCGCTCACCCCACCGAGCGCGGACCGGTGACGGCCACGGCCGGCAGGCCGCTCGCCCGCGCCCGCCCTGAGCGGGGCGCGGGCCAGGAACGACCAAGCACCACCCCCAACCCCGCGCAACAGCCTCGGGGACACGGACTCCCTCATCCCCAACCCCGAGACCTGGAGGTCTTCTCGCATGAACAGCAATGACCCGAACCACTCGCCTCTGCGCGACGTCGCGCAGAGCCCGGAGGCAACCGCCCAGTACCTGGCCGACGTTCAGCGGGTCCTGCTGGACATCGGCAAGAACCTGGAGACCCTCGCGCACGAGACCCGCGTGCGCCTGCGCGACACGCACGTGGAGGGCGACCGCTGGTACCACGCCAGGCTGCGCGCGATGCCCGTCGAAAAGGCCCTCGGGAACGTGCTCAAGAACCTGAATCACCTCACCGAGGGCCTGGAAAAGAGCGCCTATAAGCGCCGCGCTCACGACGAGGCCGTGGTGAATACGGCAAAGGGAAGGAGGGAAAAGGAGCTGGAAAGGCAGCGTAAGAAGAACCCGCAGCCGCTCCAGGCCGCGCCGAATCCGCCGCAGCAGGGTGCACAGAGCCAGAATCTCGGCTATGGTGGTCCCACGTCGATTTACGACATGGGTCGGGAGTCGGCGTGAACCGCCCCCTCAGCAGCGCTGAACGCTCCGCTCAGCGGCGCCAGAACTGGCTGAAGGAAGAGGCGACGAAAGCCCGCGAATCTCGCGGCGAGGCAGGGCGGATGGAATTTTGGCTCCGCCTGGCACGATCCCGAATGGCCAAGGACGTTAAAGCCGGTCGCGGCGACGTCTACTCCGGATTCGCGCTGATCTGCCGCCTGTTCATCACGGCGATGGACCAGCGCGTGGAGGGCGACGGACGGATCTGGAACGACCTGCTGAAGTACGCGGAGCAGGTCGTGGCGAAGCACCCCCCGCGTCACTGAACGTCACCAGCGAAGGCCTCGCCGGGCTCCGGCGGGGCCTTGCGCGCGTAAAGCGTGCACACGTGCGCGTGCACACGCGTGCACACAAGACCCCACGCTCTGTCAAGACCCAGGAGGGAGGCGCACCGTGTCAGATGAGGACGGCACCGGGACCTTGGTCCAAGGCCCCTGGAGCGGTGATTCCACGTACGTGCCACCGCCGATCCCGGATTACGGCGACACCATTCCGCCGCCGGAAGACATTCCCCAGGCTCCCCCGGAATCGCCGGGAGAGACGACAATGGAACTGCCGACGATTCCGGATGCCCCGGACCCGTCGACGGCCTTGCGTTCCGAAGGCATTACGGCGCCGGAAACCGGTGAAGATGACGGCGAATACGAGGAAGGCGAATACGAGCAGCCCCGTTCTCTCGCTGACCGGCTCGGTGACTGGCTGGAATTCCGGCTGGAAAAGGCGCGGGCGCTCCATGAAGGCGAAGCGCCTTTCCGTGAGGCTGAAATAGCGCGGAAGGCCGCGCTGCTGGGGGGCCGCACCGCGCAGGAAGTCGCGATGATGGAGCAGAACGGAAAGCTCCACGCCGCGATGATGAAAGCGAAGGGCGACAAGGCGGCCGCACGCGGAAAGGCGGACGCCGACCGCACGAAGTCGTCCGCCTCCGGCCTGGGGGCGGACAAGGGCCGCTCGAAGGCCGGCGGCGGGGGCGGGTCCTCGCGCGGCGGTGGCGGCAGTGGGCCGTCCCGCAACAACTCCGGCTCGGGAGCGAACCGGTCCGGCGGCTCACGCGGTCCCAACTCCGGCGGCCCCGGCGGTCGTTCCGGGTCCGGATCGACCGGGGGTGGCGGTGGCGGCAAGGGCGGCGCGAAGGGCTCTCAGTCGGGCTCTGGCGGCCGTGCAGCCGGTTCCGGGCATACCGGTTCGTCCGGGGGTGCGAAAGGCTCCCAGACGGGCTCTGGCGGCTCCGGCCGTAGCGGTGGCTCGAAGGGTGACGGCGGCGGCCGGACGCAGCACGGTCCGGCGTCCAGTGTTCGTGCCGAGCGGGCCCGCGGCCGCCAGGAGCGCGCCGGGGTCCGGCAGGCCGGGCGGCAGGAGCGGCGCAGTGCCGGGCACGCCGCCGGCATCGCGGACCGGTCCAAGGACCGCGACCAGGCCCGAGCCCAGCGGCAGCAGGCGTGGGAGGGCCGCCGCGCGAAGCGGCAGGAGCGCGATGCGGAGCGGAAGGCGAAGCGGGAAGCCGCGGCGTCGGCCACACCGGGCCGCACCACCTTGGGCCAGGCCGTAGGCGAGGAAGCCCAGCGCCGCTGGGACAAACGCCGCGCCGACGCGGAGGCCGCCAAGGCAGCCAAGGACGCGGAGGCCGGCTCCGAGAAGGTGAACCTGTCCAAGGACAAGGACTCCGAGGACAAGGGCACCGACGGCAAGGGCGAGGAGACCGCCAAGGACGGCCCAGGCGGGGCCTCCAGCGACGCGAAGGACCGCAAGGCGACCGATGAGCCGGGCAAGGAGTCCACGGCCGGTGACGGGGCGTCTGACGGTTCGAAGAAGCGGCGCCGGTTCCGTCGTCGGCGTACCGGAGCGGGCCGGACCGGACGCCGCGGACGCGCCCGCCGCACCGGACGCACTGGCCGGGCGGGGCGCGGTCGTACGGGCCGGGCCGGTCGGCGCGGCCGTCCGGCCAACAGCCCGTTCGGCGAGGAGGACTCCACCCCGACGGTGGAGTGGCCCGAGCACGAGGCCCGCCCGCCCAAGCGCACCGCGAAGGGCGAGGACGACATCGTCGACGCGGACATCGTCCCCGACGCGCCCGCGGCCGTGACCACCGGCGTGAAGGGCCTGCCGCCCGCGCCGGAGAAGCACACCGCACGGCCCGGCACCAGCCGACCCACCAGCACGGAAGGGAGCAGCGTGAGCAGCTCGCAGGTCAGCAGGCCGTCCGGCGCGGGCGGCCTCGCCGCCCAGCACCGCACAGACATCACGTTCGACCAGTACCTGATGGAGATGGCGAACATCGCCATCAAGGCCACCTCCGACCAGGAGCGCGCCGAAGCCCTGATGGAGGCCCTCGCCAAGGTCGCCGACGCCCTGCGGGAGATGGCCGCCGACCTGGTCGGTGACCACAACATCGACACCGCGGTGACCGACCTGATCGCGGACCTGGCCGACTCCGCGGCCCGCATGAAGGCGCAGGCCGAACGGTGTGCCGAGCAGTGCGGCATCGCCAAGGAGGCCGCCAAGCTCGCGGCCGCAATGGTCGCCCGCGTCTACGGCGAGGACATGGCCGCCAAGGAAGACGTTGGCCTCAAGCACGCGTCGGCCGCTGTCCACCACGACTGAGCACGGGAGGGAAACCCGCGATGAGCAGCGACCTCGCACCCAGCAACGGCAACGCGGCACCCGCCGTGGCCGACGACGACAACCGGTACAAGGCGGTCCAGGCCAAGCTGGACAAGCTCGGCAAGGCCATGGACGACGCCACCCTCGAACTCGAGGGACTCCAGCGCAGCATGCAGGCCAACGCCAAACACACCGACAGCGTCGCCACCGACATCGAGAACGCCGACCTGGACCCGAAGTTCGTCGGCCTCACCGCCAACGTGGCCACCGCCCTGGACGGCGCGGCCCGGGAGGTGAGGACGCTGTCCGACACCGCCCAGGAGACCGCCGACCTCACCCACGAGACCCGGCGCACCCACGCCAAGCTCTACGGCGCGCTGGACGACATCCGCTCCAACCGGCGCGAGAAGACACCCAGGCCGGGCTTCTTCAACCGCTGACCCCACTCCCCCACTCCCGCCACGGGCGGCCCCGCGATCTGCGGGGCCGCCCGTGCCCGCTTTCCGAAGGAGAAGCCGGTGACCACGCCGCGCAGTGTCGCGCTCGAACGCCTCGCCTACACCCTCGCCGCGCCCGTGCTGGCCGTGGCCCCGAACCTCTACCCCGACAGCCCCGTCAACTCCGTCGTGCAGCTGGCCGGCGCCGCCGGGATTGGCGGCATCTTCCTCGCCGCCAAGAGCGACGAGACCGGCGCCGGACGCAAGATCCTGCGCTGGACCCCGCTGGTCCTGGCCGCCGCCGTCGACGTCGCCGCCAAGCACACGCCGGGCTGGGGTCCGTGGTGGCTGGACGGACTGCTCGCCCCCGGATGGGCGGCGGCTTGCTCCTTCGTGCTGCCCTACTCCCGGCACACCCGTCGCCGTCACCGCCCCGCGCTCGCCGCCCCGGCCCCGCAGCCGGCGCCCGCCCAGGCCGTGGAGCCGACCGTGGCGCAGCCGGACGACGGAGCCGACCAGCTCACCCGCGAGGCGCGGATGCTGTGGGAGCGCGCCGGGATGCCCGCCCGCACCTACGTCGTCAAGGCCACCCGGCACACCGCCATGCGGCACGACCTCACCTTGCTGCTGTGCGCCTCGGAGACCGGACGGCCGATCACCGGCCTCTCCTGCGAGATCGTCGGAGCCGCGTTCGGTGTGTCCGCGGCCGACGTCACCCTCGCGGACGTCGCCATCCAGCCCGGACGCCAGGGCGGGCCCGGCTGGATGGAGGCCCTCATCACCCCGGAGGCCAATGCCCGGCGGCGCGCCAAGCCGACCGATGCCGAGCGCTGGGTGGATCGGGTGGCCGGCCCCAAGGGCGGCGCCCCCGGCTCAGAGCTGGTCCATCGCACCCGGGACAGCGAGCGCGGGGTGACCTTCTACCGGGCGAAGATGAGCGATTCCACCGATTCGCCGCGCATCGACCTGCCCAAGGTCTGCCGTGCGCTGGACCTGCCCGAGGACGACTCCTGCGTGTTCGTCCTCATCGACGGCTCGGAGTTCCTGATCAGCGCGTTCGACACCCCGCCGCTGTCCGCGATCTTCCCTGCCACCCGCGAGCTGCTCACCCCGGATGCCAAGGGCATGTACGTGTGCGGGTTCACCATCACCGGCCAGCCGGTGAAGACCATGGTCTACCAGCACGACAAGAACGCCCCGGCCCACGGCCTCACCCTCGGGGTGTCCCGTTCGGGCAAGACGCAGTTCTTCGCGATCAACATGGCCGCCCAGTCCCTGGACGGCCATGTGGTGTGGCTGTCCACCGTCCGCAAGGACGAGAAGACCAGCGTGCTCGGGAAGTACATCGATCGGCAGGGCTCGAACGCCCTGTGGATGGCCCGCTCCCTGCGGGCGGCGAAGGCGCTGTGCGAGATCCGGGCGGAGATGCCCTGGCCGCACGACGGTCAGCCGCACGACTACAAGCCGGGCGACACGCGCTGCCCCTACCGGCAGCTCAACGTGTACGGGGATGAGTTCATGACTGCGGCGCAGGACGGGGACTTCGGCGAGTTCATCCAGAAGGACGGCGAGGACCTCACGGTCACCGGGTTGAAATACGGCATCGGCTTCAACCCGGCCGGACAGAGTCCGTTCGCGCACAACGGGTTCTCCACGGAGATGAAGGACAACCTGCGGCAGAACAGCCGCCCGGTCATCTTCAACATGGGTTCGCCCGGCGCCACCCGCAAGGCGGCGGAGGGCACCATGGAGAACGCCTACGACGTGCCGACCATCCCGGCCCGCTACTCCCGCAGCGAAGGCTCCGCCATCGAGCGGGCCATGCGCGGCGAGGCCGACCCGGAGAACGGCGTCAGCACGGGCGGCGTCGCGGTCATCGTCCTCGACAACGGCCGCGCCGTGCTCATGCGGTCGTTGTACGCCGATTTCGACACCGACCTTTCCCGGCTGTTCCCCGACGAGGTCAACCGGCTCACGGACTACGAGATCAGCGAGCTGGAGAAGCGCGGCCTGTGGTTCGACTGGAACGAGCCCGTGAGGCCCGGCGAGTTCTGGCCCGAGCCCGACGAGGACGGCGACGACGGAGAGGGCCGCTCCCGTCGGCACGGCGGCGGAGGCGGCGGCAAGGGCGGAGGCGGGCGCGGCTCCAAGAGCGGCAACCGCCGCTCCGAGCAGGTCGCCTCTCCCCGCCAGGCGCTGGAGGCCATCAAGAGCCTCACCGACGCCTGACCACATTCACCCATCCCCGGGGCCGGCCTGCCCGAGCGTGGCCGGCCCCCCGACCCCTTGTGAAGGAGCACCACCGCCGTGGCCCTCTCCATCTCCGCCGCCGTGCTGCTGGGCATCATCGTCTTCGTCCTGCTCAAGGGCGGATACGTCCGCGTCGGCTCCGCGCTGGCCTGCACGCTGTTCGGCTTCACCCTCGCCGCGACTGGCCTGGCCCCGACCATCAACAGCGGCCTCACCTCGCTCGCCGGACTGGTCTCCAGCGTCTGACTACGCCTCCGTCCACGGCGGGTCAGGGGTGTAGTTGAGCCCGTCGCAGAAACGGCAGTCCCACTCCGAGGGCACCTCCCACTTGCCGCCCCAGAAGCCGACCTGCCTGCCCACGAAGTAGTTGTCCCCACCGCACCACCCGCACTCAAAGACGAACTCCACCCCATCCCCTTCCCCACGCCTGTTGGTCCGAGGATGCCCGGGACACGGGTGCGGTGACACCCCAACGCCCACTCCCCCGCTGCAAACGCCGAAGGGCGCCGCCGCAAGACGACCCCGGCGGCGCCCTTCGGCGTCCCCTGCCTGGAGCCCCGATGTCCCATGCCTCGCTCTCCCCCGCCATAGACCACCCCGCCCCGACCGTCCCGGCCGCGCCGCCGGCGGACCTGAGCCTCGAGGAACGCCTCACTCTGGTGAACACGGCGATGACCGCGCGCCTGGACGAAGCGGCCGTCGCCTACGAGGTCAACACCGCGCACATCCCCACCGAGCCCGTGGACCTGGCCGACGTCGTCACCGTCCCGCAGACCCCGACGCTTCAGCCACCGCCGGAGTCCTACCCGACCCCGGTCGCCGCCCTTCTGCAGCGCGCCCACCACCGGCTGCTCACCGGCGGCTGGTGCTCCGGCGCCCTGGTCGACGAGGACGGCGCCCGCTGCATGCTCGGAGCCATCCGAGCCGAGGCCCGCGGCGACAGCGGCCTGGAGGCCAGCGCCGCCTCTGTGCTCCTGGACGCGATCCGCCGCAAGTTCGGCGACGTCGACTCCGTGCCGTCCTTCAACGACGCCCATGGATCAGCCCGCGTCCCCCTCCGCATGGTCGACCAGGCCGCCGGCCTCGCCGACGCCCGTGGCCTGTAACCGCTCCGGTTCCCCTGCCTCGCGCCCGAACCCCGACCGCCCGGGGGCCGGACGCGGGGGCAGGCCACCCGGACATCCACCACGCGCACCACTGACTTCCCAGCCGAAGGAGCGACTGCACCATGTCCCACAACGACAGGCAGATGAACGGCCAGCACCGCCCGAACAGCATCCTCGACCAGTTCGAACTGCCGCCGGCCAAGAAGGGTAAGCAGCGCTTGGCGCGGCTGCGCACCGCGTGGCGGGAGTCCTGGGAGGAGGGCAGCTTCCTCTACCAACGGTGGGAGGAACTGTTCCAGGCCCGGCACGCCAGCTGGCACGAGGTCGCCAACTGGATCAAGACGGCCGCGCTGTTCGGCGGACTCAGCCTCCTCGTGCTGATGCTGGACGCCGCCGGCGACATCGCCTCCGCCACGCTCAAGGGTCTGTCCGACGTCCCGGCCACCAGCGCCGGGGACGGCAGCGGCCTGTGGGGCACGATCGACCACCCCGTCCGGGTCTTCCTCGCCGACCAGGCCGCCCTCCTCTCCGTCGCCCCCGCTGCCCTGTACGCGTTCTGGCAACTGACCGGGCTGCTCGGTCTGGTCGGCGGGTTCTTTGGCAACGCCGGCGCCCGCATCGCCTGGACGCTGTGGGGCCTGGCAAGCCTCGCCATGATCTGGCACGCCGCCCCGGCCGGGGGCCGCGCTGCCGCCACCGGGCTCGCCGCCCTCATGTGGGCGCTCGCCAGCATCTTCGCCCTGCGCGGCCTGACCCTGCGGCCCATCGTCCACAACCACCCGCCGCAGTATCAGTTCAGCCCCGCGCTCCACCTGCACGTCACGACCCCCGCCCCCACCCCGGCGGGCGACGACTTCGGCGACGAACCCGACAACGTCCACCAGCTCCAGCAGCACTGACCTTCCGGTCGCTCCGCCTGGTCCTCGCCCACCCCGTGATCCTCGGGCGGGCGAGGGCCGGACAGGCCGTCCGGCTCGCTCAACCGCCCCACCAATTGGAGCGCACACCCCATGTCAGACACGAGCAACACGAACGAGAGCCCCGCCCACAACGTGGTTCAGGCCCGGGACATCGGCGTCATCATCATGGGCGCCAGCGGCCCCGTACACACCGGAAGCGGCGACCAGATCATCTACAACACGCCCCCCGAGAACCATGGGCCCAGCGAGCCGCCCACCCACTGATCATCACCACAGGCGGGCCCGCCCACTACCGGCTCCCCTGCCCCCGGCCATCTGGCAGCTCCCCGTGCCCCGCCGACGAACCGATGTCGGCGGGGCACGGTGTGTGCTCACCCCGACCGCGCCGCCGGATCGGCCGCCGACGCCTGCAGCGTCCCGGCCCCCGCTACCCGCAGCGCCCGCCGAGGCTGCCCCGCCCACCTCTGCACCGCCTGACTGACCAATCTCCCTGGAGCCTGCTGTGAGGAAGACCCCCGCCAAGAAGTCCGCCGCGAAGAGGCCCCCTGCGAAAAGGTCACCGACCAAGACGACTGCCGCGAAAAGGGCCCCTATGAAGAGGGCCGCGGCGAAAAGGGCACCGGCCAGAAAGCCCGCTGCGAAGAGGACCTCCGCCAGGAGGGCCGCGGCGAAGCCGGCGCCCAGCACCAGGATTGTGTACTGGTTCTTCCGCAGTACGGGGCGGGGCGCCAGGAACCTTGATCCGGCGCACCGCAAGGACGGCGTCGCGCTGCTGCTGCTCGGCAGCGCGTTGATTGCCGCCGCGGCCACGTGGGCCGAGCTGCGGGGTCCGATCGGCGGTCTCGTTGAGATCCTGGTGACCGGCTCCTTCGGCCGCCTGGACCTGCTGGTGCCGGTGCTGCTCGGTGTCATCGCCGTGCGCTTCATCCGGCGCACGAGGAAGTCCGAGGGCGACGGCCGTGTCGTCATCGGGCTGTCCGCCCTGGTCATCGGCGTGCTCGGGCTGGTCCACATCGCCTGCGGCTCGCCAGCCCGCAGCGACAGCATGCAGGCCATACGGGACGCAGGGGGCCTGATCGGCTGGGGCGTCGCGACCCCGCTGACGTACACCATGGGCGACGTGCTGGCCGTATCGCTGCTGGCGCTGCTCATCGTCTTCGGGCTGCTGGTCGTCACGGCCACCCCGGTCAACGCCATCCCGCAGCGGCTGCGGGCGCTCGGCGCGCACCTCGGCGTCATCCAGGGGCGAGCGGCCGACGTGCCCGGCGATGACGAGCGACACGCGGAGCAGAGGCGCGAGGCGCTGCCCGCGCGCTCCAGCCGTGGCGGGTCCGCCGGGGAGACGTACCGTCCCGACGGCGTCGAGCAGGAGGCCCTCCCACGGCGCGGGAAACTCAAGGCCGCAGCAACGCCGGCGCCCGCCGCCGCCCAGCCGCACGGGATGATGCCGTCCCCCCGGGCCGTCCCCGACCTCACCAAGGCGCCGCCTGCTGGCGAGGAGCGCGATCTTCCCGCGCGCGCGGAGCAGTTCCAGATGTCCAACGACACCACCTGCTCCCTGCCGGCGCTCGACCTCCTCACGCGCGGGGGCCCCGGCAAGGCGCGCAGCGCCGCCAACGACGCGGTCGTCGCCTCGCTGTCGACCCTCTTCGCCGAGTTCAAGGTCGACGTTGCCGTCACCGGCTTCACGCGCGGGCCGACGGTCACGCGCTACGAGGTCGAGCTCGGCCCCGCCGTGAAGGTCGAGCGGATCACCGCGCTGACGAAGAACATCGCGTACGCCGTCGCCAGCCCGGACGTACGGATCATCAGCCCGATCCCCGGCAAGTCCGCGGTCGGCATCGAGATCCCCAACACCGACCGTGAGATGGTCAACCTTGGCGACGTGCTGCGGCTGGCCCCGACCGCCGAGGACGACCACCCGCTGCTGGTGGCGCTCGGCAAGGACGTCGAGGGCGGCTACGTCATGGCCAACCTCGCGACGATGCCGCACATCCTGGTCGCTGGAGCCACCGGTTCCGGCAAGTCGTCGTGCATCAACTCCTTGATCACTTCCATCATGGTGCGCGCGACCCCCGAGGAGGTGCGCATGGTCCTCGTCGACCCCAAGCGGGTCGAGCTGACCGCCTACGAGGGCATCCCGCACCTGATCACGCCGATCATCACCAACCCGAAGCGAGCCGCCGAGGCGCTCCAGTGGGTCGTACGCGAGATGGACCTGCGCTACGACGACCTCGCGGCGTACGGCTTCCGGCACATCGATGACTTCAACGCAGCCGTACGAAGCGGCAAAGTGAAGGCGCCCACGGGCAGCGAGCGGGAGCTCAAGCCGTACCCGTACCTGCTAGTGATCGTCGACGAACTCGCCGATCTGATGATGGTCGCCCCGCGGGATGTCGAGGACGCGATCGTGCGCATCACACAGCTCGCGCGCGCGGCCGGCATCCACCTGGTGCTCGCCACCCAGCGGCCGTCGGTAGACGTCGTCACCGGTCTGATCAAGGCGAACGTCCCCTCACGGCTCGCCTTCGCCGCCTCTTCGCTCACCGACTCGCGCGTCATCCTCGACCAGCCCGGCGCAGAGAAGCTGATCGGCCAGGGCGACGGGCTGTTCCTGCCGATGGGGGCGAACACGCCTGCCCGTATGCAGGGCGCATTCGTCACCGAGGACGAAATCGCGGCTGTCGTCCAGCACTGCAAGGACAAGATGGCGCCCGACTTCCGGGACGACGTCGTCGTGGGCCCTAAGCAGAAGCAGAAGATCGACGAGGACATCGGCGACGACCTGGACCTGCTGCGCGAGGCGGCCGAGCTGGTCGTCTCAACCCAGTTCGGTTCGACGTCCATGCTTCAGCGCAAGCTGCGTGTCGGCTTCGCCAAGGCCGGACGGCTGATGGACCTCATGGAGTCCCGCAACATCGTTGGGCCCAGCGAGGGCTCCAAGGCGCGCGACGTCCTCGTGAAGCGGGGCGAGCTGGACGGGGTGTTGGCATTGCTCCGTCCCGAACCCGGCAGTGCGCAAGGAGGAGGCGCGGACACCGACAGCCTCCAAGAGCTCCAGCAGCGCTGACCCTCCAGTCGCTCCGCCTGGTCCTCGCCCACCCCTTGATCCCCGGGTGGGCGAGGGCCGGACAGGCCGACTGGCCGCCATGCATCACCGTGCCCCGCCGACGAACCCGATGTCGGCGGGGCACGGTCGTGCTGCCCACTGACGTCTGGAGGAACAGCCCGTGCTCATCCCTCGCCCGCGCCGCCGGATCGGCTGGGCCCCGCCCGCAGCGTCCCGGCCCCCGCTACCCGGTGCCCCAGCGTCGACTTCCCGGCTCCTGGAGCAGGTGATGGCCGACCAGGACGAGGACCTGGTCGACGTCGACCCGTACGACCCCGGCGACGGCTCCTTACCAGTCTTCCGGTGGAAGCAGGCCGGGCGCGAGAACCTCGCGACCCGCCGCCAGCTGCGGGAGATGGGACTGCGCCCCGGCGGCCAAGAGCCCGTCGCACGGATCGAATGCCGCGGCGGGAAGCGATGGGCGTGGCTGTACCGGATCGACCTGGCGAAGCCGAAGCTCCCGCTGACGCTCGCGAAGGAAGCCGCGCTCGACAAGGCGATGGCGGCCCGCCAGACATGCGGCACCTGCCGCCGACGCTACTTCCACTGCGTCCCGCTCAAGACCTTGGGCTCGTGCCTGGAGTGCTACGACGGCACGCCCGCCGACCCCGCCTCCTACATCGCTCCCCCGGCCAAACACCTGCTTGCCGCATGACCTGAGAGGACACCAGACCATGACCGCCAACAGCGAGATCACCGAGACCATCCCCGTCGGATTGGGTTGCTGGTCGGTGAGCCAGCCGGAGTACACGCCGGCGGACGTTACGCCGCCCGAACTGCTGCCCGCAGCTCTGGCCCGCCAGGTGCCCGGCTGGGCGGAGGCCGCCGCGACCCCGGCCGACGTGCAGGACTGGCCCCAGCGGCAGGCCGACGCCCTCGTTCCGTTCCAGCTCGACGCGCGGGGCTGGCCCCTGCACCCGCACGGTCGCACCGGCCGCACCGGCCGGAATCTCGGGAAGTGGGGCGAGAACGCCGCCGCGGACCCGATCGTGGTCGCGGGCACCGGCCAGGACCGCCGGGTCCTGCTGATCACCCGGGACGACATCGGCGTGGAGGCAATCCCGGGCGGCATGGTCGATCCGGGCGAGACCGCACCGACGGCCCTGGTCCGCGAGCTGCGCGAGGAGACCGGCGTCGACCTCTCCGACCACCGGCCGGTCATCCTCGGTCAGGACGTCGTGGACGACTGGCGGGCCTCGGATCACGCCTGGGTTGCCTCGACCAGCGCGCTCTACCTGCTGCCCGCCCCGGTGACTGCCGTCGCCGCCGACGACGCCCTCGACGCCAACTGGTGGCCGTTCGGTTCCCTCGACCAGCTCGACGCCGCGATCACCGCCGCCGGACGCACCCTCTACGCCGCGCACCGCCCCCTGCTGCACCGCGCCCTGGACCACCTCGCCAAGTAGGGAGCGGCAGCCGACGCTCGCAGCCGCGCTCAGGGCAAGCCATCTCAGGCTCTAGGCCGACCGACCGGCAGCGCATCCACAAACACCACCGCCCCCGGCCGGAGACCGGCCGGGGGCGAAGGCACCACGGGCGACCGCAGCATCGGCAAGAGGGCGGCCGCCCCGCACCCCACCCCGAATCCGAGATGAGGAGCACACCCAGCATGACCGATCGCCTCCGCGCCATCGAGGGCCTCGCCCTGGTCGCCGCCCTGACCGCCGTCTTCGACGGAGTCCACGCACTGGGGGACCAGTTCGTGCAGCGGGAGCACGACGCGATGACCAAGGGCATGCACGGCTCCCACCTGGTCTACAAGAACGACGGCTCCCCGGTGGAAGAGAACCCCTGGCGGCACGGCAAGGAAGGCCGCACCTGCACCGCCAGCGCCTACGGCCGCCGCTCGGTGAGCCGACACGTCGCCAGCTACAGCGCCGTACAGCTCGCTTCCACCCTCGCCGTCACCCGCACCCTCGGGTACCGCGTTCCCGCCAGCGCTCTGCTGACGGGCGCCGCGGCCAACGCGATCACCCACGGCATCATCGACCGCCGCGACCCGCTGCTCTGGAACCCCGTGGAATTGCATCAGATGCGCGATCGGCAGGCTTCGGTACCTGCGTAGTGCGGGGATTCTAGCGTCTCCATTCTGACCTGGCGTCCCGTCTTGGAAGCCCCCTTGAACAGGCTGTTTGCCTGGCGTCGTGCATTAGATGCATGATTCCGTCCTCTGGTGAGAGGGAGCGGGGAGTGTCGGACAGTACGCGTGAAGTGCCCCGGGCCGCACACCTGGAGCTGGTCTCTGGCGTACATCTGCTCCACCCCGAGGACGCCGTCCTGGAGGCGATGCTGACGGGCTGGGCACGCCAGCAGCTGGGCGGGCGAGGGCTTCAGCCGAAGACGATCAGTGACCGCAGGAAGATGATTGAGCAGTTCAGGGACTTCACGAACGAGTACCCGTGGCACTGGGCGGCTGCCGACATCGACGAGTGGATGGCCTCCCTCGTGATGCAGCACAACCGGTCCAAGGCGACACTCCGCGCCTACCAGGGGGCTGTGGGCCTGTTCATGGACTACCTGCTCAACCCGGTCTACGGGTGGGTGGAGATCTGCCTGGAGCGCTTCGATACGCACCCGACACCGATCCTCCACGACGGCAACCGGCGCGAACACCTCGTGGACTACGAGGGAGACGCGGACCGCCGGCCGATGACGCGGGAGGAATGCCAGCTCTTCTTCGACCACATCGATGAGCGAGTGGAACGGGCGGTCAAGCGAGGCCGCAAGGGGGCCTTGACCGCCTACCGAGACTCGACCGTGTTCAAGACGATCTACGGGTGGGGGCTGCGGGCTTCGGAAGCGTCCGGCTTGGACCTCGTCGACCTCTACCGGAACGCGAAAGCCCCGCAGTTCGGGCGGTTCGGCATGATGCACGTCCGCAAGGCCAAGGGCACCAAGGGCTCGGGGCCGCGGCGGCGGAACGTCGCCAGCATCATGCCGTGGGCGGTCGAATCGCTGGAGGACTACGTCGTCAATATCCGTCCCCGCTACGGCTTCCCCAGTCACCCGGCCCTGTGGTTGACCGAGCGGGGCGGGCGGCTGCGGGTGCGGGAGATCGAGGACCGGTTCGCTCTCTACCGCGACGAGCTGAAGCTCCCCGAGGAGCTGACGCCGCACTGCCTTCGGCACTCGTACGTCACGCACAACATCGAGGACGGTGTGGACCCGAAGTTCATCCAGGACCAGGTCGGCCACCTCTACGCGTCCACGACCGCCCTCTACACCGCGGTCAGCGACGACTTCGCTAACACGATGATGCTCAAGGCCATCGACCTGGCCTTCGGCAACGACCCCGGCCCCCGGGCCCTGGAACGGAGTGAACGATGACGGCCAAGCTCGACTACCGGTGGCATCTGCGCGAGGTCATGGCCACCAAGGGCATGTTCTCCACCACCGACCTGCGGCCCCTGCTGGCCGAACGGGGCATCGACCTGTCTCCCAGCCAGATCTACCGGCTCGTGGTCGAGACCCCGGAACGGCTCAACCTCAAAGTGCTGATGGCCCTGCTGGACATCCTCGACTGCTCGATGGACGACCTGATCGAACCGGTCGCCGCCGGCAGGCCGCGGGCAAAGAAGGCCGCCGACGGCACCGAGACCCCCGGCGTCGGCGACTTCCGCCCCAAGCGGGCCCGGATCGCCCGACCCTCATGACCGCTGTCTCCCGAACCGCGTCCGACCCTTACGGGGTGATCGGTGACCTGGTGGCCGCCGTCGACTCGGGCCTGCCGATGGAGAGCGTCCGCACGGCCATCGGCCGGGCCGTCAGCTCCAAGCCCGCTGCGGTCCGTCTCGCGCAGGCCCTGGACGACGACCCCACCCTGCTGATCTCGGGCCGGGCCGAAGGCCCGGCCTCCGTCGAACGCCTCATCCGCGCTCTGGTCGAACTCGGCGCCGCCCACGTCGTCCGGCCGCCCTGCTCGCGTTGCGGGAAGCTGCGACCGCTGACGAACACCGACGGCTCGGGACAGCGGCTCTGCTCACCGTGCGGCCGTGGCCACAGCAAGAGAACCGGCTGGACCGCCGGGGCATGCGAGGTCTGCGGGAACGGTGGCACCCCGCCCTACGGGCGCGACCGCGCTGGTCGCGAGGTCTGCCGACTCTGCTACAAGGCCGAGTGCACCGAGGACCCCGCCACCGACCTGCTCAGCTACCTGCACAGACTCAACTTCGGACTCGACGACGCCGTGCTCCGGCCCCTGATCGCCAATGTCGCCGGCCACAACGCCTCGATCACTCGCCGCTTGCTCTGGGACCTCCAGAACCAGCCCGGCTTGCTCGCCGGGCGTGCCCACCACTACGGCCCCCGCACCCTCCTGCTCGCCGAGCGACTCCACCAGGCCGGCGCCCGCGACGTCCCCGTCCCAGCATGCCCGCACTGCGGCCGGGCGGTCCGGCTGAGCCACTCGATCAAGCGACTCCGCGTCTGCGGCACCTGCTACAACCGCTCAACGGCCGAGCCCTGCAAGCGCTGCGGACGGACCCGACCCGTCGCGGGCAGGGACACCGACGGCTCCCCGTTCTGCACCGGCTGCCGCGACCAGGAGGCAGCCTGCCAGGAGCGGTGCGTTCGCTGCGGCCGAGACCGGGCGGTCTCCGTCCGCACCGATCAGGGGCCGCTCTGCGCCACCTGCCGGAAGCCGCCCACCATGCAGTGCTCCGCGTGCGGCAAGACGCGTCCGTGCTTCCACAGCGCCGCCGGCACCCCGCGATGCCGGGCCTGCCTCACGAAACTGGAGCCCTGCACCGACTGCGGACGCCCCTCCCGAGTGGTCGCCCGGACCGAGCGCGGACCGTTCTGCGAGAACTGCTGGAAGGTCGCCCCCGAAGCCCGCAAGCCCTGCCAGAACTGCAGCACCGTCGAGAGGCTCTTCCACTACGGTCTCTGCCACCGATGCGCCGGCGAACGCCACCTACGCACGCTGCTGACACCCCCGGACGGCAAGGCCCGACCCGAGTTGGAGAAGGTCGCCTCGGCCCTCCTGGACTTCAACCCCCGCCGCACACTGCTCTACCTGCGGGAGTCCCCTACAGCGAACAAGCTGATTACAGACCTCGGTGCTGGAACCTGCGAGCTCACCCACGAGGCCCTCGACGCCCGCATGACCGGTCCGAAGGACTTGGCCGTCGACTACTTCCGCTCCGTTCTGGTCTCGGCTGGCATCCTGCCCGTCCGCGATGAGTACCTGGCCCGGCTGGAACGGTGGATCGAGCACAAGACCGCCGCCCTGGAGGACCCCGACGATCGCCGTCTGATCACCGCCTTTGCCCGCTGGGACCGCATTGCCCGCATCCGTCGACGGGCCCGCGGCAAGCCGATCTCCGCCTCGACCGCAGACATCACCCAGGTCTACATCACCAAGGCCATCGTCTTCCTGAGCTGGCTCAAAGAGCACAACGCCACCCTGGCGACCTGCCGACAGCCGCTCATCGACCTCTGGCTCACCTCCGAGAACAACCAGGGCCCCTACAGCGCGAAACCCTTCGTCACCTGGGCCGTTCGCAGCAACTTCGCCTCCGGCATAAGCATCCCCGCCCGGCCCCGACGGATCTTCCACCGGCCTCTCGACGCGGATGAGCGCTGGATCATCGCCCGCCGCCTGCTCAACGACGACTCATTCGAGACCCGGGACCGCGTCGCCGGGCTCATGGTCCTTCTCTACGGACAGACCCCCGCCAGGATCTGCCGCCTGACCACCGCCCACGTTCACCATGACGACCACGGGGTCGCCTTGCAGATCAACAAGACCCCGCTGCGGCTGCCGCCGCCCCTGGACAACCTCGTCCTGCAGCTCGTCGACATCGCGCGCAATCAGGAGCACATGGTGATGTCCAACGAGCTCAACGCACCCTGGTTGTTCCCGACCCAGCAGCCAGGCAAGCCGCTGTCCAGCAGTCGACTCGCCGCCCGGCTCCGCAACATCGGCCTCCCCTCCGAAGCCGGACGTTGCGCGGCCCTGCTCGATCTCTGCGTCCAGGTGCCGCCGGCCGTCCTTCAGCGCCTTCTCGGCATCAGCCCGTTCGCTGCCGAACGATGGGCCGCAGGAGCTGTCAGAACCGCCTACGCAGCGGAGGTCGCTCGCCGATGATCGCCCGCACGTCGGTGCCGGGGCGCCCGGCGAGGCGCCGTTCTGTCTACTGTGACGCCATGGCGTTGCTTTCCTACCTCCACCGTTTCAATCAGCGGCACCCATGGAGCCACAACGACCATTACGGCCCCTGGATCGCCGGCCGGGTGGCTGCGTCCAAGGCCCGCCACGTCCTCGACATCGGGTGCGGTGCGGGGAATCTTGCCGCACTTCTGCGTCGTCGGGCGGTCACCGTCACCGGGCTTGAACCCGACCCCGGGATGGCCCGCGCGTCGGCGAAGCGCTTCGCCGACGACCCGGCGGTCACCATCGTGGAAGCCGACTTCGCCGGGCGCGACCCGCACCGGCGCTTCGACGCCGTCACTCTGGTCGCCGTCCTGCATCACCTGCCGCTGGTAGCCACCCTGCGGGAACTGCGCGGCTGTCTCGCTCCGGGCGGGCGTCTTGTGGTCGTCGGCTGCTATCGGGAGGCAGGACGCGTCGATCTGCTCGTCTCCCTGCTGGCCCTGCTCTTGAATCCGGTCATGGGGCTCGTCAAGCATCCGGCCCGCGCCGCCGCGCTGCCCTTGCACATGACGGCGCCCACCACCCCTCCGCAGGAGACTCTGGGGGACATCCGGGCTGCGGCCGCGCAGGAACTGCCCGGCGCCCGGATCCGGCGTCGCCTGTTCTGGCGGTACAGCCTGGTCTACGACGCCCCCGCCGGGCACAGTCTCAATCAGAGTGTCTGTAAGCACTTGTTTTGGCTCCACTGCACGGAGCTGTTTTGGCTCCACTGCCGGGGTGGAGGGGGCGTGTACTGGTGTGATTCACGCCGGTGTAGCAAGGTGATTTGGCCCCACTTCGATCGGGTGGTTCCGCTGGCCGGGGTGGGGGGTGTTGACGGTAGTTTTGAAGCCTCGGTGGACCTCCATCAGCGCGCCCCCGACAGGTGCGTGGAGGGTTGCCGACCCGACTCGACTCAGGTCGCGGACCGCCCAGTGGCCGCGGCGGCTGGACGAGAACGGGCGATGGTGCGCGGTCGGCACTGGGACTTGACGGCCGGGCCCGAAACGGCTGCGGCCGACCTCCCGTCACGGAGGCCGGCCGCAGTTGTTCGAGGAGGTCAGCGGCGGCGCTTCCGCTGGCTTTGAGCGAAGCGGTAGGACTGGGTTCCGGTCTCGACGATGTGCGCGTTGAAGGTGACCCGGTCGACGATCGCCGTGCAGAGACGGGGATCGGTGAAGGTCTGCTTCCACTCCGAGAACGGGGCGTTCGACGCGATCGCGATGGCCCGCCTCTCTTCGCGCTCGGTGAAGATCTGGAACAGCAGCTTGGCGCCGGCCTTGTCCAGGTCGAGATAGCCGAACTCGTCCAGACAGAGCAGGTCAACGCGGCCGTAACGGGCGATGAGGCGGGTCAGCTTCTTCTCGTCCGCGGCCTCCGCGAGCTCGTTGACCAGGTTGACCGTGGTCGTGTAGCGGACCCTGAGCCCAGCCTCGGCCATCGCCGTGCCGATCCCGATCAGCAGGTGGGACTTCCCGGTGCCGGAGTCGCCGATCAGACAGAGCGGCTGTCCCGCTTTGACCCAGGTCGGGTCGGACAGAATGCCGACAAGTTCCGGTGTGACATTCGGATTCTCCTCGAAGTCGAAGTCCTCCAGGCGCTTGGGCCGGGGGAAGCTGGCGTCCCGGACCAGTCGCTGCTTGCGCCGTTCCTCGCGTTCGGCGCACTCGGCCTCCAGCAGGTCGGCAAGGAAGTCCTTGTAGCTGGACCGCTGGCGCATCGCCGCGCCGGCCATCTCCTGGACCCGACGGCGGATCGTCGGCAGGTGCAGGGCCCGGCATGCCTCGTCGATGGCCGTGTCCACGGCCTCTTCCGGGCCCATGTCCCGGCGGGGTGAGGGGATTTGCGTGGCCGTGGTCTCGGTCGTGCTCATGCGGTGCCTTTCGGTTGACGTGACAGCAACTGGTCGTAGTGGGCGACGTCCGGCAGCGGCCGTCTGTCCTCGGGCAGCTGAGCCCGGCGGGCTGTCAGCGACACCACGCCGCTTGGCTCGGCCCAGGGCGGAGGGTCGCCCTCGTCGTCCAGGTCGTCGGCTGGGGGCGGAGCCAGCGCGGCGGCCCTGCGCGCCTCGACGGCGACGACGTCCGCGCTGGTGGTGCCCGCCCGGATCGCGGCGGCCATGCCCTGCTCGACAACGTCAGCGGGCATTCGGCGGTGCAGCAGCAGGACCTCGATCAGGGCCCGTGTCCCGGCCGCGTCCCCGTGGGCGGTCCGGGCCGCGGCCCAGAACGCTTCGTGGACCTCGGTGAACGAGCCGTTCTGCCGGGCGGTGACTAGCGCGGTCGAGCCGGCCATTGCTCCGGGCTTGGTCAGCAGGATCTCCAGGTAGTGGTCGAGTTCGTCGCGGAAGTCGCCCCTGCGGGTCAGCCGCGGGTGGCGGGCGACGATCTCCCGCCGTTCGAAGACGAGGAGTTCGTTGCCCCGCAGCAGCACGCGCACGTTCTGGCCGATGAAGCGGGCCGGCACCGAGTAGTGGCACTGCCTCACGGTGATCCGGCTGCTGCGGTCAACCTTCGGCGTCAGCGTGATGCCGCACTCGAACTCCTCCAACGGCAGCGGCGTCAGCTGGTCGGCCTCGGTGAAGAAGTTGAAGCCGACGGTGGTCAGCCTCCCCGCGAGGATCCGTTCGTCCTCGGCCGCGTCGATCTCGGCGATCTTCGCGTTCAGCTCTTCCAGCGTGGCAACCTCGGGAACCGGGACCAGGTGGGTGCGGCGGAAACGGCCGCCCTCGTGCTCGACCCCGCCCTTCTCGTGGGCGCCGTCCTCGCCGGGAACGCAGTAGAAAGCGTCGAAGCCGTAGTGGGCCCGGAAGGACACCCACCGCTCGGACTCGATGCGGCTGCGGCCGGTGCAGATACGGTTCACCGCTGGCTTGAGGTTGTCGTAGCGGATGTGCCGGGTCGGCACTCCGCCCAGGATGTTGAACGCTTCGACATGCCCTTCCATGAAGGATTCCTGGGCCTGCGAGGCATAGACGCGGTGGACGGCCTTGCCGGAGTACGACAGCCGCAGTGTGAACAGGTGGCACTTGACGACCTGGCCCGCCAGGCGGACCCAGACATCGGCGAAGTCGACCTCGGCTTCCTCGCCGGGCAGATGAACCTGCGGAACCATCCCCGTCAGGTGCCGGCGGCCCTCCAGCACCTCGGCCTCGATCTGCGGGCGCCTGGCCAGCACGTAATCGCAGACCGTGGAATAGGACACCAGGTCGAAGTCGTACTCATGGGCAAGACGCTGGTAGATCCGGCGTGCAGTGTGCTTCTGCTTGCGCGGCGCGTTCGCGTCTTCCCGCAGCATCGCGTCGATCCACGGCTTGGCCGGGTCCAGGACCGCAGCCCGCGGCGGCGGCTTCTTCCGCGGCGGCGGAACCGCAGACAGCAGAGCCTGCCGCACCGTCCTGCGATGCACCCCGTACTTCTCCGCCAGAGCCCGCTGCGACAGCTCCGGATCAAGACGCTTGTCCCTCCGGATCGCAGCGAACAACTCCGCCCGCGACAAACCCATCCCGGCCTCCCGACACGACCGTGATCAAGCAACACGGCCTCCGACATGACCGTGATCGACACACAAACCCTGCCGTCGCCGGGCGGACGGACCAGTGCATTCACTCCAAAGAGGGCACGTCGCGGACTTTCCGGTCGGCGTACTCGCGAACATCCCCAGCCATGGGTGCAGCGCAGGCCGACGTACTAATCACCATCGTCGAGGGCGTGCAGGTCACGGCGGCGCGGCAAGCCCGAAACCAGGTGCAAGAAGGCGTCGTGGAGCCGACCGTTGGTGGCCAGCACCGTCATGTCGCCCTCCAGCACGGACGTCCCGCTCAGGTCGGTCACTCGGCCGCCTGCCTCCGTGACGATGACGGGCATCGGTGCCACGTCCTCGTAACCCATCGGCGGACCGGCGATCACCACGGCATCGGCGCGGCCCGTGACCAGATCCACGATGCCGCCCATCGAGGGCAGCAGGAAGACCTGCCGGTGGAGAGTGGAAAGGAGTTCCTCCGGCCAGCCGACCGGGTTGTGCATCTGGGTCCTGGCTGCGCGGATGCTGGCCCGTTCTGTGACCCGGGCACGGTAGCCCGACTGCAGGTCCGGCTCCGGGTCAGGCAGTACCCAGCACCCCAGACCACGCCCGGCCACGATCATCTGCTGGCTCAGAGGCATGTTGATCAAGCCGATGGCCGGGCCGTGCTCGTCTTCGTAGGCGAGATCATTCGAGAAAAGCGGAACCCTGCGGGTGAAGTAGCTCGTGCCGTTGATGGGGTCGATGATCCATCGGCGTCCGGATGTTCCGCTGGTCGCGCCTCCCTCCTCGCCGAAGACCCCGTCCTCCGGGGCACGGCGGCCTAACTCGGCCCTGATCAGTTCCTCAACCGCTTCGTCGACCTCGGTGACCTCGCTCCCGTCCTCCTTGCGACGGCTGTGCCAGTCACCGAAGAAGCCCTTCACGGACATCTGCCCAGCACGGCTGACCAGGCGGACAGCGAAGTCAAGAAGTTCCCGGTCAATGGGCGGAGCGTCGAACACGTAGTCCATCCCGTGAGCCTTGCACGGCTTTACCTCAAGTGGAGCCAGATCAACTTCTTACGTCGTGGAGCCACTTTCGGTCCGTGCAGTGGAGCCCAAAGAAGTGCTTACAAACAATCAGAGGGCGTGACCGGGGACCGCATGCCGAGCCACTGTTCGGCGTCCCAGGCATGGAACCGTTCTACCTCGGTGAACCCCAGCTTTGCCGCGAGGCTCATCGAGCCGACGTTGGCGGTCTGGGTGGTGAGCACCACCGGCTCGCTGGGAAGGACGCTGTCGAACCAGTCGAGTGCCGCCGCACACGCCTCGGCGGCGTACCCGAATCCCCACGCCCGTGGCAGGAACAGGTAGCCGAGATCGACCTTCCCCTCGGCAGCCGGGCGACGGTGCTCCGGTGCTCTCCTGAGCAGGATCTGGCCGATCATCGCCCCGTCGAGATCAACGACAAAACTCCCGGGCCACCGCTCGGGCACTCCGGGCATCTCGCGCTCAAGCTCGTCACTTGGCCGGGGGCCGCCGAGGTAGGTGTGCACCTCTGGCGACGCCAGCAGCTCGATGAACGCCGCACGGTCCCGGGCCTCAGGCCCACGGAGTACGAGCCTCTCGGTCCTGATCGGGGCAGGTGGCCAGACGACGGGTCCGAGCTCAGGCATGCCAGCTACCTAATCAGCAGGCTCGGCAGCGATCAAGATTCACCGACCGATCAAGCCACCGGCCCGGGGCCCCACCCTCGGCGACCGCCTCAAAGTTCCATGCGCATAAGAACGCATGTCGTTTCATGGCGGCGGATCAATCCGTCAGGTCCTTCCTCTTCCCAGGCATCCGGCGCGGAGCCGTACGCGACATAGCCCAGGCGCTCGTACAGGGCGCGAGCGCGACGGTTGTTCTCCTCCACGGCGAGTTCTGCCCTGCGCAAGCCTCGCTCCCTGATCCGTTGTTCGGCGGCACGGACCATCAGCGTTCCCAAGCCGCAGGATTGAAGCGCGGGCAGCACGGCGAGCTGCCACAAGGTGCCGGCTCCTTCGGACACCTGGTAGTCGACACCTCCGATTGCCACCGGGAGATCGGTAGGGGTGCACACAGCCAGGTACTCCACCTCGCCCACCGCGGCGCGGGCCAGCTCCCGTTCTACCCGGCGCAGATGAGCGGCTGACCCAGACCAGGTGCACGCAGGCAGATCTCGGAGCAGGAGATCGCGCACACTGACAGGGACGGCGACAGTGGCATCGGTTGAGTTGTCTGCAGCGATCACGGTAGTGAGCATGCCGACCGAAGCTATGGCACGCCAATGCATATCTCCGGTCTTGGGTATGGACGCCCTGGCGCCTCAAGGGTCTGAGTCAGTAGCTATTCCGCACTTTCGAATATCCGAACCTGCCGATACTCGCGGAGAAGACGGGCAAGACCGGCTACATCAAGCACGCCACCGTCGTCCGCAAGGCCGGAGGCGGGGGCACCGCGTACCCCGAGCCCGTCCAGGACGTCTCCGGGCCCGGCACGGCGCTGATGGAGCTGGACCAGGCAGCCCACCGCGCGATCGGCGTGGCCGCCGCCCTGGTCACCACCTGGATCACCCTGCGCAAGGGACGCCGGTGACCCCCGCCGCCCGCACCCGGCTGAAGCGCGTCCGAGCCTCCGCCGGGATCGTGAAGCTCGCCCTCCAGCAGATCGAGGACGAACTCGCCGGCGACATCGACGCCCAGGAGCTCGCGGAGATTCTGCGTGAGCTCCACCGCGAAGCCGACCCGCAGGAGGGCCTCTTCGGCGCCTTGGCGCAGCTGCTCACTGTCGCAGCCCGGACCGCTGAGCGGATCGAGCCCGATCACGATGGCGATGCGTCGTGCCCGCTGCACGAAGCGGCTGCGCTTGTCACCGAGGACGCCGGGCTCCAGGCCTACTACGCCACCCGTGCTCTCGACCCGCAGGGAGAACGCGCCCCCTGATCCGGTCGGTCTCCGTCGGCCCCGCACCCCTTCGCCCTGGCACGAGGGTGCGGGGCCGGCAGTTTCCGCCCGGCCGCCCGGCCCGGCGCCCTTCCTCGAAGGAGAAGCACGAGCATGACCACCATCACCCGGCGCGGCCTGTACGAGCGTGTCGCGAGCCTGTTCGGCCGCCGTATCGCTTACGACAGCAACACAGCGGTCAACGAGCGGCTGGGACAGCAGACATCGGCCGCCTACAGCCTGCAGGCATGGCACCAGCAGCAGGCCACCGTCCGCAACACCAGTGCACTGTCTGTCCAGCCCGGCCTGCTCGATGCCCGCGGCCGCATCCTCACCGAAGCGCTGTTCCTCGAGGGACACCACGCCGGGGCCCGCGCGAACGGCCTCAGCCCCGAGCTGATCGAGGCCCTGGAGCGGACCGTCGACCACAGCCACGAGCTGGCCGTGCTCCTGGCCACCGCCGCCCGCACCATTCACCGACCTCCCTCCGATCGTGGTCAGCGACCTCTTCGGCATCCACCCCAACACCGCCTACGCCTGGGCTCAGTACGCCCAAAACAGCCGGGCTGAATACCTCGAAGCTTGTTCAATCCACCAACTAGCCCCCGCGACTTCGAGGACCGATCTTGGGCACCCTCGTTCTCGTCTCCGCAGGCACCCCTTGGACCACACCACCAGGAGGAATCAGTGTCATACCCGCAACTGCTCACCCCCGAGGAGAAGCTCGCCGACGCGAAGAAGCTGTTGAGCCTCCCGCGCATCGTCGTGATCTGCGGCTCCACCCGCTTCATGACCGAGATGAACGACGCCGATCTACGGGAGACCAAAGCCGGAAAGATTGTCGTCAAACCGGGCTTTGACATGGAGTCGCCGCACGAATTTTGGTCCGATCCTGTCGAGGCCGAGGCGCTGAAGGTTCGACTCGACGGTCTGCACCGGGCGAAGATCCGGCTCGCTGATGAGGTGCTCGTAGTCGGCGACTACATCGGAGACAGCACCCGAGCCGAAATCGCCTACGCCCGGTCGCTGGGCAAGCCCGTGCGGTTCACGCACCCCGAAGTCGACCCTGCCGCCTGACCGCCCGCTCCCACCTCGACAACCAGGGCCAGCAGCCCGCCGCCTGGCCGTCTCGCGGTGGCTTCGGCCACCGCCCACCCCACACCCTCCGCAGGCATCCCTCGGAATTGATCATCTAGCTTCCGGGCCGAATAGCGCAGGGCTGGAACACCGACTCTTCCCCAGTCGCCGACGACCACGACCAGGCCGACGATTCCGAGGGCCGCGCTGACCTGGAAGCACAGTACGCGGACGCGGTCCGCGCCTGAGCCGTGCCGCCGACGCCTCGCCGAAACAACCAGAACCCGCCGCGACCCGGCCACACAGCGCTGGACACACCGGGCCCGGACGGCCAGGCCGTCCTGACGGGCGCCGTCGACCAGGCGGCCGCACTGAACCGCGCTTGCCGGCCCCGCCCCCTGACCACTCGCCCGCTGTTAGCCCAGGAAGGGCACCCACGCATGAGCATCACGATCACGAACACGTACGGCACCGCGCACAACGTCAGCGAGAACAACCCGGCCCACGTCACGAGCTGCGACTACTACCGGCTGCCCCTCGTCGGCACCATCGCCCCGGGAGACCCCGGCTACGAGGACATGGTCGAGATACTGAAGGAGAACGGCCACGACACCCGCCCCGAGGGGTATGGGCTGATCTTCCTGGAGTCCGAGGAGTTCAGGGCGACGTACTTCGGGTTGATCGAGCAGATCGAGAAGTACAAGCGCGAGAACGTCGACTGCAAGGCGACCTTCGACGCCTCGCAGGGCAAAGCGCGCGAGTTCGTGGATTCTCGGAACTGCGTGACGAGGAACCCGCACGTTGATCGAGCCTTGACTCGAAAGCGCGTGCAGGTTGAGGACTTGTCGGGCTCGCTAGGGATGTCGTCAACGAGACTCCGGCGCCAAGGCTCGGCGGTCCATGGCCCGCAGCTGCCACCTCACCTCCCAGGTCGCCTCGTGCCCGCTTCACCGAAGGCACTCAAATAACGTCGCTGAACTGCAGGTAGCCCGCTATCCGAGAGCGGGTTGGCCGCCCATGGCGCTGAGGGTGGCGCCGTTGACGTAGCTGGCGTCGGGGGAGGCCATGAAGGCGATGGCTCCTGCGATTTCCTCGGGGTCGGCGAGGCGCTGAAGAGCGACGGCTTGTCCGGCGGATTCGAAGGCTTCGCCGTAGGCGGCGGTGCCTTCGGTGCGGGTGGGGCCTGCGGCGACGGCGTTGACGCGGACTCCGGCGGGGCCGTATTCGGCGGCCCAGACGCGGGTGAGGGATTCCAGGGCGGCTTTGGTGGCTCCGTAGATGCCGCTGCCGAGGCCGGGGGTATCAGCGGCGCCGCTGCTGACGTTGATGATGGCGCCGTGTCCGCGCTCGGTCATTGAGGGGGCGAGGGCCTGGACGAGGAGGTAGGGGGCGCGCAGGTTGATGGCGATGTGGGCGTCGAAGGTGTCGGGGGTGGTGTCGGCGGTGCGGGCGAAGTGGAAGATGCCCGCGTTGTTGACCAGGATGTCGACCTGTCCGGCGCGTTCGGCCAGAGCTGTCACCTGCGCGGGGTCGGACAGGTCGGCGGGCTCGAAGCGGGCCTTGGCCCCAAGGGCAGTGATGCGCTGGAGGGTGTCGGCGGCGCGCTGCTCGTCGCGGCCGTGGACGATGATGTCGGCGCCGCGGGCGGCCAGGGCCAGGGCGGTGGCCCGTCCGATGCCGGCGGTGGCGCCGGTGACCAGGGCGGTCTGCTGGGTGAGGTCGTGGTGCATGGTCGTGCTCGTTCCTGTGCGTTGTCGGGTGCTGGTAAGAGGAGTTACTGGGTGCGCTGGGCGGTCAGGACGGTGTCGTGGATGGTGACCTGCCGGCCGTCGGGTGTGGTGGCGGTGCGGGGGCGGGCGGTGCGGGTGACGGCCTTCCAGGCGGTTGCGGGGAGGTCGTCGATGAGGTCGTCGGCGGTGTAGAAGATGTCGGGCTCGGGCGGGCGGGGCATCGCGGTGTCTAGGTCGCTGGGGTGGTGGCCGATGATCACCAGATGTCCGTTGCTGGCCACCCGTGCGGCGAGGGCGGCGAAGACGGCGCGGCGCAGCGGTGAGGGGAAGTGGAGGAAGGAGGCGGCGACCAGGTCGTAGCGGGGTGCGTCGTCGTCGGGTGTCCAGGTACGGATGTCGGTCTGTTGCCAGGTGAGGCGTCCGGCGAGCACGGTCGGGGTGTGCTCGGCTGCGCGGGCGAGGGCCTGGGCGGAGAAGTCGGTGCCGGTGACCTGCCAGCCTGCCTGGGCCAGCCAGATGGCGTCGGCGCCCTCACCGCATCCTGCTTCCAGCGCGGTGCCGGGTACGAGCGCGGTGACTTCTTCAACGAGGGCAGGGTTGGGCTGCCCGCTCCACAACGGGTTGGGGCGGTTGTAGCGCTGGTCCCAGAACGCGGCTTCGTAGCGCGGATCGGTGTTACTCATCAGGAGTTCTCCAGGGCGTGCTCGGGGTCTGAGGTGATCATGCGGGGGTGTTGTCGGGGGCGGGGATGCGGCGTGCCCAGAGGCCGAACAGGAGCAGGCCGGTCAGGGGGAAGGCGGCGGTCGCGAGCAGGGTTGCTCCCAGACCGCCCTCCAGGCCGCCGGTGGCGGACAGCACGCTGGTCAGGACGGCCAGGCCCATACCGCCGCCAAGCTGTTGCAGGCCCTGGTTGAGGCTGGCGGCGGCGCTGATGTGCTCGGCGGGGGCCTGGTGCATGATCACGGCGGTGACGGGGGCGAAGGTGGCGCCGGCGCCCGCGCCGAGCAGGATCGAGGGCAGCAGCACGGTGACGATCGAGGTGTTCGCGTCGGCGTCGGCGGCCACCAGCGCCATCCAGGCGATGCCCAGAACCAGTCCGGCAAGGCCCGTACTGCCGATGACGCGCTCGCCCAGGCGCGGCAGCAGCCAGGGGGTGAGCTGGTTGGTGGCGATCAGGCCGACGGTGAAGGGCACCAGGGCAAGACCGGTCTGGATCGGGGTGAAGCCGAGCACCTGCTGGGTGAGCAGGGTGGTGAAGAACAGGAAGCCGACCTGCCCGGCCGGGACGACCAACATCGACAGCAGGGGGCCGGCGCTGCGCATGGAGGAGAAGAACGCCAGCGGCATCACCGGATGCGGATGCCGGCGCTCACGCACGACCAGGGCCGCGAGTGCGAGGGCGGCGACGGCGAACGACCCGACGACCACCGGGCTGCTCCAGCCGCGGTCCGCGGCTGAGGTGAAGGCGAACACCAGCGCCACCATCGTCAGGATCGAGGCCGTGGCGCCGCCGATGTCCAGCGAGGTGCGCCGGCGTTCCATCTCCGGCAGGTTGCGCACCGCTCCCAGCAGCACCACCAGCCCGATGGGGGCGTTGACGAACATCACCCACTGCCAGCCCAGTGTCTGCGTCAGCACTCCGCCCGCCAGCAGCCCGACCGCGGCTCCTGCGCCGACGGCCAGGACGAACATCGCCATGGCCCGAGAGCGCTGCGGGCCCGGCGTGGTGATCCCCATCAGCAGCACCATCACGCTGGGTGCCGCCATGGCCGCGCCCACTCCCTGCAGTGCTCGCGCCGCCACCAAGACCCCGGCGGAGGGCGCGAGCCCCCCGGCGACGGAGGCGATCACGAAGACGATGACGCCCAGGATCAGAGCGCGGCGGGGGCCGATCATGGAGCCGACTTTGCCGCTGAGCAGGATCAGGCCGCCGAAGGTCAGCGCGTAGGCGGTGACCACCCAGGACAGGCCCGCGCTGGAGAAGCCCAGCTCGTGACCAATGTCGGGCAGGGCCACGTTCACGATCGAGGTGTCCACGACGAACATCAGCTGCGTCAGAACCAAGATCACCACGGCCAGCGTCACCGAACCGCGGCGCACCGCCATCGCCACTCCGGGCGGTGCCACGGCCCGCTGCGCGTCCGGCACCTCGGTTCTGCTGTCGTGACTCATCGAGTCTCTCCCATACCGTACGGCGGACCCGGGCGGGGCGCCTGTCACCACGGTCAGGCCGTCCACGACAACGCGCAAAGATCCTTGCTGCGGTGGCAAGGTTGGAGGCATGGATGAGGAAACACAGTCGACGATGGCCGCGGTCGGCCCCCGCCTGAAAGGGCTGCGCACCCAGCGCAGCCTTTCCCTGACAGCCCTGGCCGAGGCCACCGGGATCTCACTCAGCACGCTCTCGCGCCTGGAGTCGGGCCAGCGTCGCCCCACCCTTGAATTGCTGCTGCCCCTGGCCCGGGAGCTGCGCGTGGACATCGGCCAGCTCATCGGCGCGCCGCAGACGGGCGACCCCCGCCTGCACCTGCAGCCTGTCACCCGCCACGGCATGACCATGCTCCCGCTCACCAGGCGTGCGGGAAGCCTGCAAGCCTACAAACTGATCATCTCGCCAAAAATGCGCTCACCCGATCCCGAGCAGGCCAGCCACGAAGGCTACGAATGGATCTACGTCCTCGACGGCCGACTGCGCCTGGTCCTGGGCGACAACGACCTGATCATGGGCCCCGGAGAAGCCGCCGAATTCGACACCCGCACCCCCCATTGGTTCGGCAACGCCGACGAACACCCCGTCGAAATCCTCAGCCTCCTCGGCCACCAAGGTGAACGCGCGCACCTCCGCGCCCGCACCGTCCCGCCAACTGAGCGCACACCGAACTGATTGGCTCGATCTGCCGTACAGCGGCGCTTCACCGAGCGAGCGGTTGTTGCTACCGAGGTAGTTTCGCAGTGCGTTCCGGGTGGGCCGCAGTGATGTACCGCATTGCGGTGTGAGAGGAGATGCCGAAGAGGCGCATCAGATGAAGCGGGTCGCCAACCTCGAAGGCCTCGTCGCGGATCCGGTCCTGCCGCAGTGTCGGCATCGTGAGTTCGGTGGGCCGGAAGATGGAGGTAAACGTGGTGCCGATGGGCGAGTGCGTGGTGTCCACCGCGGTCCATCGGTTGATCAGCAGATGCGGGTTGGTGGTCACCGGCCAGCGGCGGTGCCGTTCACGGAGCCACGCGGAGGCGCAGCGGTAGGTGAGTTCGTCCAGGTAGATGATGTGCCGTTTGCCGGGGCGCCGGACGATGAGGCGCTCACGGGACAGGTCGAGGTCGGTGAGTAGTAGTCGGCGGATGTCGGTGCCGCTGAGAGCGTGGACGCAGACCAGCACCATCACGAAGCGCTGGAAGTCGTTCTGTGCATGGCTGAGGACGCCGGCCAGCCGGTTCGAGGGCACGGAAGGTGGGGTCTGGTTGATGCCGGAGAAGACGAGGCCGCGGGTGGGGTCGCGGAAGATTACGCCCTCTTGCCGCAGGGCCCGGAAGACGTTCCGCAGGACGATGTGGATCGAGCGGGCCGGCGTCCCCTTGCGGGTGGCGATGGCCTTCTTGACGTCGTCGTGGGTGATCTCGCGCAAGCTTTCGACGCCGTCCGCAAGCCACCCCTTCAGGATCGGCTCCAGGATATGCCAGTAGCGGACGATGCTCCGGTACGTGCGGCCAGGGTGCTCCCACTTGCCCTTTCCCCGCACGGCAGCGGTCCTGTTCGATGTCCCGCTCGCCACGGTGGAGAACCAGAACGCCTCCCGCGACCGCGTGGTCCCGCTGCACGTCGTACGCGAGCTCCATGAGCTGACGCCGACCTGCGAGCAGCTGCTCGCCGAAGGCTTCGGCACCGTTCACCTGGCCTCCGAGCTCGCCACGGCGGGAGCCGGACGGTGAGCCGGGCGGCACCCGGCCCGCACCCCCACCCGCTCACTCCGGCCGATCTCCCGGCGGGTGACGAGTGGTGGCGCGGGCTGCCCGGACTGCCACCTGCCGATCCAGGGCCCACACGGGCCGGGGGCGGTGCGGTGGCCCGTCACACTCCACCTCGACTACCAGTAGGGAGGTCACGCATGGCCACCCAGCCTCAGAGCCACACCGACACCTTCGCCGCGGTCACCGCCTGCTTCAGCACGGACCCTCGCCGCGCTCATCAATGAGGAACCGCCGACCGATGTCACTCCGACCGGCCTCATCGACCTCGTCGAGCGCGTCATGAACGTCCTCGTCAGCGCGAACGTCGACTACCTGCAGCGCGCCGGAGAGGAACTGGACTACGCCATCGGCCACCTCACCGACGCGCTGACCCTTACAGACAGCGACCAGGGCGATCGGCTGGCGCGGGCGCGCACGCATCTGCGGTACGCCATCGAAACCAGCCGCTGAACCGCGCGTTGAACGCACTCTGCGCCGCCCCGCCCCTGCCACCTGCCGGGTCGGGGCGGTCGCAGCGGCCCCTCAACCACGAGAGAGGCGAAGGGAGATAAGCGTCCTGGGCCTGCCCTACTACGAGGTCGACATCCGCATCAGGGGCACCAGCCGCCTTGCGCTCGACCGGGGTGCTGACGGCCGCGGGGCAGTGCCTGTCGACAGGGTTCTGTCTACGAGGGCAGGTGGTCCTGACGATTCGGCATGCCGGACTCAGTGGCTGGTGCTGCTGGGGTCGAGGATGTCGGTCTTCGCCGGAGGCCGCACATCCATCGGCTTGTCGAAGGCGCTGAACGATGTGGTGTTGTAATAGTCAGCGCCCTTGTAGACGACATTGAGGATGTATGGCTTGCCTCCGGTGGCGATGTGAAAGGTGTATGAGCCTCCCTTGTCTGCCTCGTCGGTCACCACCAGTGCAATCGCCGGAATGCCGTTGATCTTGGCCGGTGTGACCTTCGTTGCTGCCCCAAAAGAGGCGAAGTCCCAGGTGCATTTGGGAATCCCGTTTCCCTCTTTCGCTTCGCTGGCGGGAGCCTTCACCCAGTGATTCTGGCCCTTCGGGCGGGCCTGTCCTGGCCTGACCAGCGTTCGAGGTAAGAGCGGTTGCCGTGGAGGTAGTCAGTTCCGCCGATGCGGATTTGTTCGAGGCGGGCACCTGTGGTCCAGGTTGTCGTGGACGTGCACCTGTCTTTGAGATTGGTCGTCAGGTGAGTGGAAGCGTCGTCACCGTCAGTCACAACAGTGTTTGTGTCGATCGTCACCGATTTGAGCGCTTTCATCGCCTTGTTCGCGTTGTCGAGCATTTGCTTCGCAGAGAGTTTCTTCTCTGTGGTTGTGCCGTCGGCGCAGCCAGCCACGGCAGTCCCCATCGTCAGGCAGGCCAGTAATACCGCGCTAACGGTTGATATGGATCGCATAATCCCCCCAGGTCATGAACGGTTCACATTACTGGATGTGCTAATGCAAAAGGTACTGACGTCGTGTCCGGCCACGATCACTGAAGCCCGGGCATCTGCGTAAGCCGTCGGAGAGCCCGCAGTGACGTGGTGTTGCGGTCGCCTCGCTCCTGGCTAGCCGTGAGATGCCGCTGGCTGCAAGGCCGTTCGCGTGGTCAGTCGCACGCTCAACAACAGCGGTTACGTGGTCAGGCCGACCATCCTGCGCAGGGCTGTGGCCGTGCGGGATGCGTCACAACGACGCGTTCGTATGCGAGACCAGCCTCGCCGACAACGGCGACTTCGAGCTGTAGATCCGTCCCGGGACAGGCGCCAACGGCGTCCAACCAAGCCGCCTGTCCCGGGCCTACCCATCCCGTACGAGACGAGAGGGAGAGCCCCAGTATGAACTCCGCCCCGCGTGCACAGGCCCGAATCGGGCAGCGCACACTGTTACTGACCGCGGCCGTCCCGGTGACCGGCTGGACGGTCCATGCCATCGTCCTGCACCGGCGCCTGGCCGCCGCGAAGAAGGACCCGCTCACCGGGCTGCTGTATCGCGACGCGTACACCGCCCGGTCTCGGCAGATACTGCGCCGCCACGGCGATGACGTATACGTGGTCATGGTCGACCAGGACCACTTGAAGGACGTCAACGACTGGTTTGGCTATCATGCCGGGGACACGGCGCTGTGCGCGACCGCTGACCGGCTCACGGCCTGGGCCGGGCCCCGCGCCTCGGTCGGCAGGCTGGGCGGTGACGAGTTCGCCGTCGTACTGCCCCTGCCACGCGGCCGCCGCGATGTCCGCCTCGCGCAGCTGATGCGGATGCTGCACACCCCGGTCACCCTCGAGGACGGCCTGGCCGTCGACGTCGCCGCCTCGGCCGGCGCTGCGACCCCAGAGACGATCGGCACCCGCGACCTGCGCCTGCTGCAGCGGGCCGCCGACGCGGCCCTCTACGACGGCAAGCACTCCGGCCGCGCGCACCTCGCCACCACAGAGCACGCGACGCTGCCGTCCATCAACGGCCGGCGCGCGGGACGCCCGGGCACGCACCTGTGGGGGCGAGCCGCATGAGCACCGCCAGGCCCGTACTGCCGGAAGGCGACTGGATCCGCGGCATCAGCATCAAGCAGCCGTGGGCCACCTGCATCCTCACCGGCACCAAGACGATCGAGAACCGCTCCGGGAAGCGGAGGCCGGGATGGAAACCGGGCTGGGTGCTGCTGCACGCGGGCCAGCAGATCGACCGGCCCGCGCTGCGCATCCCGCTGGTCGCCCGCACCATCCACGGCCGCCAGATGCCGACCGGCGCCGTGATCGGAGTCGCCCGCATCACCGACTGCCACCAGGACGCCGAAGGCTCCCCGCCCTGCACGGAATGGGCGCAGGCCGGCGCGTGGCACCTGGTACTCGCCGACGTCCAGGAGCTCGCCCTGCCCGTCCCCGCCGGCGGACAGCTCGGTCCCTGGAAGCCGTCGCCGGACCTGGTGGCGCAGGTGCTCCAGCAGCTGCCCGCCTTCCGGCCGTGAGCACGCGACACAAGAAGAAGCCGCTGTTCGAGCCGGGCCTCATCCCGACTCCCGGCGGACTCCTCGAATGGCGCGACAGCCAGCACTTCGACCGCTGGCAGGACCGCCCCTGCGCGCTGTGCGACCAGCCCACACCCATGCGCTCCCACTACGGCGAGCCCGTGCACAAGGCGTGTGCTGAGGACTGGATCGCCGCGAACCCCACCGAAGCCCGACGCCTTGGCCGGTTCGCCTCCGACATCCAGCCCAAACGCCAGCGAGCCGACGACCACGTCTGACCCTCCACCTGGAGGCCCCCATGAGCAGCAACCCGCAGCACGACGCCGACCACACCCTCGCCTACCCCGAACCCCCCGCTCATCCGAACTGGCGCCGGCGCGGCACGGCGAAGCCCCGGCCACTCACCCCCGATGAGCAGAAGCGCAACCGTGAGCTTCTGGCCCTCGCGGAGCGCAAGCCCCGCACCAGGGCCGCGTAGGGGCGGCCGTGTTCACCGACATGAAAGAGGCCCTCGAAGCCGAGGCCTTCGAACTCAGCCCGCTCGGCAGTGACCAGAGCACCGCCGCCTCGGTGGTGGTCGCCCACCACGCTCGCGACAAGGACGACCTTGCCGACCTGCTGGGCGCGCTCGGCCTGCCCTGCGCTGAAGACGACCTCGTGCGCTTGCTCCCCCACCTCCCCACCACCGACGCCCCGACTACCGGAGACCTCATGTCCGCCGAAGCCTTCACCGCTGTAGTTGCCTCCATGCTCAACAACGGCGACACCCCCGAGCACGTCCGCAGCACACTCGGACTGTCCGAGAGCGAACTCACTGAAGCCGTACAGCTCGCCGGCCTGCCCGCCGCGGACGGCGGTGCCACTACACCGGAGGAAGCCGTTCCGGCGCTCAACGACCCGGCAGGCACCGACGGCATTGAGCCGCTACTCGCCTGGGCGGAGAACCACTCCGCCGCCAGCATCCGTAACCGGGCCGCCCGCGTCCGCAGCGACCTCACCGAGCTGACCGAACGCCGCGCCACCGACGCCGCCCAGCAGGACGCGGAAGAGCGGGTCGCCAAGGCCAAAGCCGAACTGGAAGCCGCACAGGCGAAGCTGCGCGAGGTGAAGACCGGCGGCCGCACCGCCACGTCCCCATCGCCCACCCCCGCCCCGGCCTCTACCGGCAGGCGCAGCAAGGAGGAGCTGGCCACTATATGAATGAGTCCGATCTTTGTGCTGGCCGCGACTATGGCGAAGGGCGCCCGTTGGCTCGTGTGTGACTACCAGCCTGGACGCCCTTCTGGCGGCACTGTACGTGTTCATCGACGACCATGTGGCTCCCTGTCGCCGGATCGGGCGACCTCCAAAACTGACGGACGCCGAACTGCTGTGCCTGGCGGTTGCCCAGGTCCTGCTGGGCTTCCCTTCCACACGGCACTGGATTCGCTTCGCCCACGCCCGGCTCGGGCACTTGTTTCGCTACCTGCCCCAGCAGTCCGCCTACAACAAGCGGCTCAACGCCGCCGGACCGCTGATCAGCACCGTGATCGAGGCACTGGCCAGGCAGGTGCCGAGCTGGCACGACGACCTGCGGCTGATCGACTCCACCCCACTGCCGTGTGCGGCCTCCCGCGAGACGGTCAAACGCTCCGACCTGGCCGGGCACGCCGGATACGGCTACTGCCGCAGCCACTCCCGCTTTTTCTGGGGCTTCCGGCTCTACCTGCTGACCACCGCCGAGGGCATGCCGATCTCCTGGTGCCTGGCCAACCCCAAGCTCGGCGAGCGGGAGGTGATGTGCGCGTTGCTGGAACGCGACCACCACCTCCTCCGCAGCGGGCAGGTGATCCTTGCGGACAAGGGCTTCGCCGGGCGGGAGTTCGAGGCGTTCCTCACCGAGCGCCTGGGCGTCCATCTGGTACGGCCGGACCGCAAGGACGAGCCGATCCGGCACGGCCGCCTCGCCCGCGTCCGCCAGTGGATCGAAGCCGTCATCGACACCCTCAAAGGGCAGCTCAGCCTGGAACAACACGGCGGCAGAACCCGGGCCGGAGTCTTCGCCCGCACCGGCCAACGACTCCTCGCCCTCGCCGCCGCCATCTGGCACAACTGGACCACCGGCGCCAAGATCAAACGATCCCTGATCGCCTACGACCACTGAGAACATCGGACTCATTCATCTATCCGGACCTGGGCCCGGGCCAACGGCCACCAAGTCGCCGACCGGGGCACCCCGGCCAAGGTCGTCCTGGACGCCTACGACGCCACCCGCTCCGCCGCCAACCTGACCGAGGCGGGCTGATGGACACCACACACACCGCCGTCGACGGCTACCTCGACACCCTCCCCACACCCGGCGACAGTCCGAGCACCGCCCAGTTCCAGCTGATCGTCTCCCCCACCGACAGTGCCGCGGACGACGTCGTCTGGGCCTGCGCCACCAGCGACCCCCGCATCGCGCAGGCACTGCTCACCGAGGTCCAGCCCGGCGACCTGCTGCGCGCCGCGGGCTTCCTCACCCAGCCCGACGACGCCGCCGCACCCGTCCATCTCAGCGTCGATGCCCTGGAGGTTCTGGCCGCCGCGCCGATGGGAGCCCTGCACGGCATGGTCCTCGACCGGTACGGCCCCTACCGGTGCGTGTTCGACGCCGACACCGCGGCCGTGCCCGTCTTCACCGAGCACGGTGCCTGGGTCGGCGAGGCACCGAACCCGGACGCCATCGACGACCTCATCGACGCCTACGAAAACAGCAGTCCCCACTGACGCCCCCCAGGCCGCAGCACAGCTCCCCCAGAGCAGCACGCGCGCCTCGTCATGGACGTGCGCACTGACCAGAACCACCGAGCACCAGCCCCGAGCGCCGTGCCCGCCTCCGATGCGGGCGCGGCGCTCCGTCGTCACATCACCCGCAGACAAGGAGCCTTCGATGTCCCGCATCACCGTCATCGTCGAACCACGCCACGCCAACAACAGCCCCTGCAAGCACGCGGTGAAACCGTCCGGGAAGCCCCGCGACCCGGAGTCCGGCTGCCCGGGCCGGACCGGTTCGCCGTCGTGTGCAGCGAGCACGGCGACGTCGGCCGACCCCACCACGTGAAGGTCCTCGCCGAGCCCGCGGCTGTCGCGCACCGCCAGGAGCACCGCGCCGCCCTCGCTGCCCACTGACCCCACCCCCGGCTCCGGCCGGGACCACCCCCTCATGCCTGCGGGGCGGCCGTCGACACCGACCCGGCCGCCCCGCCGCACCGTCTCCCGCACAAGGAAGAGCCCACGGCCCATGACCGCATTCACCAACGCCGAACCCGGCGCGATCTTCTCCTTCACCGGTATCGAGGACATCTTCGACACCCACTACGGCATCCCCGTCACCCCCACCGGCCTGGAATGCGAAGGGCTGCTGGCCTTAGGCCACCTCACCGACCGGCACGTCCTGGCCGTCACGAACGCCCACAACCGACGCGTCTGGGGTCACCGCATCCTGCCCAGCCGCGAACTGGACGATCTGATCCCCTTCAGCACGAAACACACCTGGATCCTCACTACCCGGGGCGACGGAGATCCCTACGACTGGGAGTACGAGGAGGCGGTCGCCGACGCCGAACACGCGCAGCCCGCGACACTCATCAACGTCGAATGGCTCGCCAACGAAGACGTTGCCGTCCAGTCCGAATGCCCCGCCTGCGGCAAGCCCAGCCGGTCCACGCGCGGCGCGGTCGGCCCCGGCCGCACGGGCTGGGCCAACTACCACCGCTGCCGGACCTGCGCCCACCAATGGCCCGCCGCCCCCGCCTACCCCCTCCGCCTGGAGCGCGAACGCACCTGGCCGGCTACCCAGGACGGCTCCTGCTTCACCTGCCACTGCTTGCCGGACTTCCCCTGCACCGACGGCTGCACGATCCGGACCGACCCGGTCATCGGCCAACCCCTGTGCGCCCGCTGCCGCGCCCAGCACCCTCCGGAGATCTGGCAGCAGCTCGCCGCCGTCGCCTACGGCACCGCCCGCCAGGCCGACACCCGCGACGGACAGCGCGACCGCTGGCTCTACAGCGAGGCCCTGCGCGGTACCCCGCCCGCCCAGGCCGCCCAGGCATGGAGTCGCCGCGTGATACAGACCGCCCAGCGAGCCGCCGCCCGTACGACAGCCACCGCCGCCTGAACCCGCCCTGCCGGGGCGGCTGACAGCTATCGAGCCCGGCCGCCCAGACGACCCACCACCGACACGCACGTGGGGCGCGCCCCACGCCTGGACAGCAACGGCGCGCCCCACCACCCCACAAGGAGGCACCACCAGATGACCACAACCTCCGCCGTAGCAGAACCCGACCCCATGCGCCGCCCGGATGCTTTACGCCTGGCCACTGACCTCCGCAGGGCGGAGGACGAACTGCGGAAGGTACGTGGGCAGCTCCGTGAGGCCGTTGATTTCGTACACGACCCCACCTACGACCTGGCCGCCCGCCAAGCCCTTGCCCGGCGCATGGGGGTTCACGAGCCGAGCTGCACCCTCACGGTTCCCGCAGCGGTCGCCCCGCAGCCAGTGCCCAACGCAGTGCCCGCCGCTCGTTGACCCACCTCAACGCAGCGCCTCCCGACGCCGCGCCACCCTCTCCTCCGCATGAACTTGGAGACTCCGTGACGACCCCTGACCTGTACATCGACTCCTTCGGCGCCCGCTGGCAGGACCCGCCACCCCCGCGCTACCGCGCCGCCGTCCTCGCTATCAACCTGACCGACGCCTTACTCAACCCGCCCGACGACCCGAACCTGACCGACATCATCGCCAGCCAGACTGGACAGGACGCGGACGTACGGGACTACGTCCTGGCGACACCCGGCGCGGCCCGCATCATCGGCGACGCCGTCCACGAACTCACCGCGCTGCGCGCCGCCGCGAACAGCCGCCCGGTCCAACTCCTGGTGAACTGCTGGTACGGCAAACACAGGGCACCCGCCGTGGCCGACGCGATCGCCCGACGCATGCGGGAGACTGGCGCCCACGTCGCGGTCACCCACCACCACATCCACCGGCCACCGGTCTCCCGTAAGCACCCGCGGCTCGGCTGTCCCTTCTGCGCCATCGTCCACGATGGCGCCCCGGCCACGATCGTCCACGAATGGGCCGACGCGCTCGCGATCGTGCCCCGCAGCGGCGGCTGCACCGACGGCCACCTCCTGGTCCTGTCCCGCGGTCACGTCCAGGACTTCACGACGGACCCCGTCATGGCCGCCACCGTGCAGCTGCGCGCCGCCGAACTCGCTCAGCAGCTGGGCGGCCAGTGGAACTACCTCACCTCCTGCGGCGAGGCCGCCACCCAGACTGTGCTTCACCTGCACGGTCACCTCGTTCCCCGCGCCGCCGGCGACGGCCTCGCCCTCCCCTGGACCCGCGCTGCTCACGAACTGGCGCCTGCCCGATGAAGCCCCCAGACCTGGGTCGCGCCGCCACTGCACCGTGACCTTAAGGAGAAGGCCCGGTTCTCTGCGATAGCTCGCAGAGAACCGGGCCTCTCGTCGTTTCCGGGCGCAAGAATCAGCCCGCCGGCATGGAAGTGGGCGTGGAGACCGCTCAAGCGGTGTCGGCGGCGGTTGGGAAGCTGCCGCGTATGGATGAACTGACGCGTCGACGGGTCTACGGAGCGGACCATGAGGACCCCCGAACCGCAGCCGGGAAACGTCTACCAGGAGCTGGTGGCCGGGCCGCTGGACGGACTACTACCGCACGTGACCCGGTGGACAGACGAACGGCTGAGAGAAGAAGCATCTCTCTGATCACCGAGATCGGCGCGCATGAGGCTGGCGGCCGCGCTCTGTACGGGCTGCGGGCGGACGATCCGAAGCGGTGGGAATGGGAGGGCGACATGCCGTGACCGGTGCACTTGGCCCCGATGCCGAAGCCGACACGCCCCAAGGGACAACAAAACCTGTCAACGCGTTACACGGTGACGCTCCGCTGAGCCTCTCAACCAGTGCCCGGTCGCAGTGGCCCGGCACGTCAATGGAGGGGAACCGGTGTGGATACAACCTCGGTCGTCGTTTTGACCGTCGTCTCGATCGTTACTGGCAAAGCCAGTCTGCTGGTAGGGCTGTGGCTACGTCTGCGGTGGCACACCCGACACGAGCAGATCAGGCGTCAACATCTCGCCTCGGTGACCGCATCGATTGGCGAAGACGGGCAGGTGGAGGTTCTGGAAGACCGATCTGACGGGCACCGGGTCCGCATCAAGATCACTCGTACTTCCGGGGGGACCACCGCAGCGTGAGCACCCACGAGCCGGCTGAAGGTGCCGACCGCCTGGCCCCGCCAGCAGGCGGCCTCCCAGCCTCCCCTGATCATCGAGTTGCCGAGCGTGCCGCGGTCGACCGGGCCTTCTCTGCGTTCTACCGGGAAAGCATCACCCGCCTGACCGGGTATCTGATCGTCAGCGGCACACCCGCGAGGATCGCCGCGGACATCGCCCAAGAGGCCATGATCGAGCTCTACAAACGTTGGGAGAGCGTCCAGTACCCACGAACGTACGCCTACAAGACAGCAGGCAGAAGGTGGGCCCGCCGGGTCGCGGACCTACAGAGGGAAGCCCTGGTCGATGAATTACCGGAGTCGACCTCGCTGCTGCCGCAGCCCGATGCCCTTGCTGAGTTCGAAGCCAGACAACAGATGCTGCAGGTGCTGAAGACCTTGCCGTTACGCCAGCGCCAAGTCCTGTTCCTGACACTGCAAAGCTTCACGCCCACCGAGATCGCCGAGCAACTCGAGCTGGAAGCCGCAACGGTCCGAGCCCACTTGATGAGAGCCCGCCGAGCAGCCGCAGCGCGCATCAGGGAAGGGGAGGCTGAAGAGTGAGCGACCACCAGCGCGCCGCCCAACATGCGCCGTATGAAAGTGAAGCCCCACAGCCGCGCAAACGCCTGCGTACCACCGTTGCCGGTGGCCGCCCCCGCCCCCGCTACCAACTTGCACTCGAAGCCCTCGTCAACACCACAGCCTCCCCCGCCCAACTCACGACGCTCCGCCCTGAGGAGCGAAAGATCTGCCACCTGTGCCGCGCGACCAAGGCCGTTGCCGAGGTGTCGGCACTGCTCTCGATCCCGCTGCAGGCGGTTCGTGCCCTCATCGCTGAACTGGCCGACGCCGGACTCGTCACCATCAGCCAGCCCGGAGGCACTCAGAATGCGGGCGGTACGCCGGATGCGGCACTGATCGAACGCGTACTCAACGGCCTACGAAGGGACACAGCCGAAGCCCCAGCCACAGAGGATGCCCAGGACGGCTCCGTGGAGGAGTGGCTCGCGGACAGCTACCGGGAGTTCGCCGATGCGCTCGGCGACGTCCTGGACACCGAAGGCGGCCTGCGTGAAATCCTCCTCCAATCCGACCACGACACTGCTGTAGACGACCTCGGGGACCTCCTGGATATCGAGGCCGGCCTGCGTGAAGCTCTTGGTATGCGGCTCGAGACGGACACCGCTTCCTTTCCTCCAGATCTGCTGACTGCGACCGAACCGCTTTGGTCGTACAAGGAGATCGCCACACACATCGGTGTGCAGCCGGAGACCGTTCGCGCCTACCGCAAGCACGGACTGCTGCCGTCCCCCGATGTGGTGGATGAGGGCAAGCCGTACTGGTTCGCAGATACCGTCCGGGCCTGGGGAGCGCGCCGCGTCAGTCCCCGCCACCGCCAAGACCCCAATGACTGAGGCGCTTGCTTCTCCCAACTCCGTGATCAAGACGCCCGCCGAGCGGCGAGCCGGATCAGCCCCTTCTGGCTCCTCACGCACGCCCGCGCAGGGTCCGACATCCCGCCGGGCATAGACCTGAGCGCACCTGAGCACACATGAAGCGGCCCCGCTGCTCGGACGTCTCCCCGGGCAGCGGGGCCGCTTTCTGCGTTCCGAAGCTCTTACTCGGCCCTGGCGCAGATGGGCTTCAGCGCGGTGAGACCTGCTCCAACAGGAGCTGAACCACCTCGGCCATCTGCTCCTGGGTGAGGTGCAGAGCGAGGTCTCGCGCGATCTGCTGGGGATCTTCCAGAGAGATCTTCGTAGCTGCGGCGGGGGAGCGGTGCTGCTTGGGTACGGCAGCAGTGCCCTTCTGGTTGTTGTCCGCGGACAACAACGCGGAGGACGATGCCTGGTCTGCAGTACTGGCTGAGGCCGACTCGGAGACTGAGCCGTCGGGCCCGTTGGGTTCGTTGTCCGCGGACAACGAACCCGCAGCCCCATTTCCCTCAGCGGCAGCGGTGCCCGGCTCAGTGGGTGTGTTGTCCACGGACAACAACGCCGCCCCTGCGGCAGACGCCTGAGACCGGACCGCTTCCAGGGCCGCCTTTTCCTGTTCCTTTGACTGGGCGAGGGCTGCCTTTTCGAGCTTGAGGTGCTCGAGCAGGGCAGCCGCCTCGAGACCCGGGTTCTCCTTGAGATGCCGGGCGAGATAGCGGCCGTCCCGTTCGGGCAGGCTGCCAGCACTGAGCATCGTCTGAAGCTCTTCTGGCAGTTCCAGCAGGGCGAGCTGGTTGGTGACCCAGGACCGGTCTCGGCCCAGTTGCTCGGCGGCACGGGAACGGGCACCGCGCGCCGATTTTTCCGCGCAGACGTCCACGAGCTGCTGCACACCTCGGGACCGCTCGATGACGTCGAAGTCTTCGCGGTCGAGGTTCTCCTTGAGCAGGTGGTTTATGAACTGCTCACGGGACGAGGCCAGGTCGTCCCGGACAACGAAGTCCAGAGCCTCCATCCCGACGTGGACGGCGCCGCGATAGCGGCGCTCGCCGTTGACCAGGACGTGCTGGGCAAGTCCAATCTGCTCTTCGTGACTCGGCCACAGGGCCAGGTAGGCGTCGCGGGTTACCGCCACGCACGCGGCCAGCTGCGCCTGTCGCAGCTCCTCGCCGAAACGGGTCAGTTCCTCGTCTGTGCCGAAGTTGCGTCGCGGGTTGAGAGGAGTGGGGGAGACCTCGTCCAGTCGCAGACGCAGCAGCTCATACGCGGGGACATCGCCCTGCGCCACGGCCTTCGCGCGCCCGCGGGCGCTACGGCCCCGAGGAGCGTGGCCGAACGATGAACCAGTTCCCAGCTTGTCGGCCACACTCATGTGCTGATCCTCCGTGCGACGGTCCGCATCACTTCCGACTGCTCGCCGTAGGGAGCGTGGACGAGCAGAGGCTGTTTCACGCGGACCGCTTCGCGTTGGTCCTTCAGTTCCGGAACGATCGCCAGGACCGGCGGCTCTCCGATCTTGCGCCACTCGGCCAACGAGGACGTGGCAACGTAGCCCTTGCGGCTGTCGTACATGTTGACGACGAAGCCGAGCATGGTGATGTCGATGTCCAGATCCTCGATCAGGTCCTGGATCTGGTCGTAGAGCATGTCGTACGCGTCTGCAGAGGAGTCCTCCGCCAGCACCGGGATGACGATGCCGGATGTGTCCTCCTCCTCCCCTTCGCGTGTACGGCAGTAGTACAGGGCGGTGTCCATGCTGTAGCCGAGGCTCGGAGGGCAGTCGACCAGAATGTAGTCGAAGTCCTGTTCCAGCGGCTCCAGCGCTTTCTCCAGTGCCGTTTCCTTGATGCGGACGCTCCGGCTCGTGGCGAGCTTGGCATCCAGGAGGAAGGCGTCCTTGCACGCTGGCAACAGCCACAGGTGATCTTCGAAGTCCCCGCCCTTTATGGGCACGAGTAGATCGCGCAGCTCGCCATGCGCTTCGCCGAGCATGTGCTTGGCCAGACTCGGAGCGTCGATGTCGAGCAGCGGGTGGCCCAGCTGTTTCGTGAGGTGGCCTTGCGGGTCAAAGTCGATCAGCAGGGTGCGGTGCCCGGACTCCGCGAGCGACTGCGCAACGCCGGCGGAGACTGACGTCTTGCCCACGCCCCCCTTCTGGTTGCCGAAGACGATCCGGCGGGCCCCGGTGACACGCGGGGGCTTCGGCCGGGGAGACGGATTGCCGTCGAGCCACAAGCGGATCGACTGCGCGATGCCCTGGTTGTACGAGACGTTCCGGGCCTTGCAGACCTCTTTGAGCTTGCCGTACAGCCCGACCGGGAGATAGGTCGCGAACGAAGTGCCGCCGCTGGTGTCAACGACCGGGCGGTCCTTCGCCTTTTGCCAGGATTCGACACCTTCCGTAACGGCATCCTGGATGTCCTTGCCCAGTTCCGCAGCCCGGACCTTGAGTTCCTTACGCAGCTCAGCAGGCAGCTTCGCTACTACCTTTTCCCGATCACTCGGGTCGTATGGCGCGGTCATGGCGCTACCTTACTCACCTTGTGGCTTGAAAGCTCCACAAGACACATGCACAGCTTGTTGTCCGCGGACAACAAGCCCATGAGCCCTGGGCACAGGGCACACGCCACGCCCGAGATCAGGTGAATAGTCAGGTGGATGAGAAGTGCGCCGTACGCTGCCCGTCAGCGGCCGTGGTCGGGCCGCGTTCCCGTGGCGCTTCGGCCCATTGAGCGCCCAGCAAGGGGAGCGAAGGAGCACAGCTTCACACCACACAGCCTCACGCGCAGCACTCATTCGGGAACGGCTCGATCGCCGTACCGGCGGGCCGAACGGTACGGGGAACAGGACCACCCGATGCGCCGTGACCGCGTCAGCCGGCTTGCCGATCGCCGCCGCCTCTACACGGGCGAGACTTACGACCAGGCCCGCTCACAGCTGAAGCCCGGCGAACCACCCATCCCGGCCGCGCTCGCCGACCAGCGCAACTTCGAGGCAGAGCTCTTCTACACGCTGCTCCGCTCCAACCGCTTCACCCAGTACCCCTTCGGTATCCGCCGAGTAAGCCCCGGTACCGACAGCATCACGCTGGAAGTGGAGAGCGAAAAGCGGGCTGAAGAGATCCTGAACAGGATCCTCCCGGCGTCCGAGCCGGACGGCGACGTCCACGGCATCCCAGCCGTCCGGATCCGGCGCCGGACGCAGAGGGCTGTCGAGGTGCACCAGTGCGGCAGACAGACCTCAGCCTGGCTCACGGGCCTCTCTGGCCCCGCATGGAAGAGGGTGGAGACAGCCTGTCTGGACACACTCGCCGACAACGCCTGGCGCCCCCTGTGGAAGGGGCCCGCCGAATGGTCCGACGAAGAGACGCTCTACGAACAGCGCTGGAGCACGGGCGAGTGGGCACGCCACTTCCAGAGCGGGGCCTGGTGCGGCAGCGGTCTGTTGCGACGGCTCGCCGTGCTCTACACCGTCGTGCTTCCGTAGCCGCAGTACCCGAGCACGGTCATGGTCGTCGAGTGCCGCGCGCTGCGAGTGGGAGGCGGAAGTCAATGCGAGCCACCATCTGGCTCTGGTGGTCGCGAGGTGGAGGCACTTCGACAACCGGGACGGCTTCCCGCTTCTGCATGATCACTGTCTGCTGTTCAACCGGGCGCTGCGCCCGGACGGCACCTGGAGCGCGCTGGACACCCGTCGCCTGTACCAGCACGTCGTGGCCGCCGGGACGCTCTACACCCTGGCGATGACGACGGAGGTGTGTGAGGAGCTGGGGTTGGCGACCGTGCCGAGGGAGGTGACGCCGGGCCTGCGCCCGGTGATGGAGATAGCCGGGGTCGACTCCAAGCTGATCGAATGGTCGGCCACCCGCCGTCAGCGGATCGAAGACGCGCTGGAGAGCATCACCGACAGATACGTCGCCAAGCATGGACGGCTGCCCGGCGAGCGTGCCCGTCACGGGCTCGGGTGGTGGGCGGCGCAAGACACCCGCCCGGAGAAGAAGACCCCGCGCCCCCTGCACCGGCTGCGCGCGTGGTGGCGCGCGTCCGCGATCCGGCGCTTCGGGCGGCAGCTGGTCGACGGACTTCTTCAGCGGTGCCGTACGGCAGGTGCGGCGATCCGGGCCCGGGTGCGGCCGCTGGTGGACACCGCGCTCGCCGCCATCGACGTCGCCGCCGTCGTCTACACCGTCCGCGGTGCGTTCGCCCGTCGCCACGTCCTCGCCGAAGCCCGCCGCCACCTCGCCGAGACCCTCCACGGCCGTGCGTGCCCGCCCGGCCTGGACGACTACATCGCCGACCAGGCCCTGGCCCGCCACACACGTCAGCTCACCGTGCCTCAAGAGGGCCGCCGGACCCCGGCACCGGACCAGATCACCTACACCGCCGACTTCCACCGCCCCGCCCGCTGGTGGATCGCCGGCACCGGGAAGCCGCCGCGGGCGGCGACCAGATACGAGCGGGCCCAGGTCGCCAGCTTCGCCCTGCAGAACGCGATCCGCACCGCCCGCGCCGCCTCCACCGCCTCGCGGGACGAAGCCCACGCCGCGACCGCTTCAGCCACCGCGCACACCGAGGACCACCACCACGACCAGGCGGCGGCCACACCGCACGCCGTCGACCACCCGGACCGGCCCACCGTCCTCACCCCGGCGCAGCGGGCCGCCGCCCACCACGCCCACCAGCAGGCCGCGATGCCGGAGCAACTGGAGGGCCGGACGACGGACCCCGCGACGTGGTTGCGCACGCCGGAGAACCTCAGCCGGCTCGCCGCCTTCACCCGCGAGGCCGATGCTCGCCGCCGCGCCATCGCCGACCGGCGGCAGCCGGAGCGACCGGCCGCCGCGGACCGTCCCACTGACCAGCAGCGGCACCACACGCCCCGGCCCGACCAGGGCAGGGGAGCGGCCCGCGACCGCTGATGGATGCAGACCGGCCAGCGTGTGGCCGATCTGCGCCTTCGCTCCGTCGTGGCCTCGGTGCGGGTCGAGAATCGAGAAGCGTTGGCACCCGAGCCGGGAGGCCCTCGGGCTCGGGTCGGCCGACACCGAGCAGTTCCTGCACCGCGGCCTCACTCTGCGCCCCGAACATCGCGTCTCCTGACTCCGCCGCCCACCAAGTACAGCCCCGTATTGGAGCGCTACGTTGACCTTCGAGCCAGTCGACCTGAACCTGACCGATCCGACCAAGGGTTACCTGAACTTCGTCCTCTACACCGAGGCGCGCCTTGGCGTCGCCTCGGGATCGCTGAACGCCGAGGTGTCCATCGAGGAAACCCAGACCCGGACACCCCACTTTCAGGAGTGGCTGAGCAGGCTGGTGCGCTGCGAGCCGAACGCGATGCACTGCACGCTCGTGGAGCGGGCGCAGATCCCGGCTCTGTTCCACCCGTGCGTCACGGAGGACAAGGACAGCCCGTCGGCCGTCGGCGGCTCCGGTTGTGTGTGCCGCCGGGCCTTCTACGACCCCGAGTTCGGGCTGCCCGTCGTCGGCGAGCACTTCAAACACCGCGGCGAGGGAGGCACGGACCATTGGACCTACCAGACGTACGCGCCGCTCGACCTGCGTCCTGACGACGCCTTCAGCTCCTTCATCACCGGCCGCGGCCTGTTCTGGGCCCGGACGGAGAAGGGGCTCCTGTCGATCCTGCCGCAGCGCAACGCCCTGGGCTACAACCTCGGGTACAGCGGCGGCGGCCCGCACGCCTTGGCCGCCTACCTCACCCAGGTCGCCGACTCCGATGGACAGAACACGGCCGCCGGCGCCCCGTATGAGAAGGCGCACCCCGCGATCCTCGCCTGGGCCGAGAGCAGCGCGGCCGACCGCGGCAGGAACGAGCTGACGCTGCGGGACCTCAAGGCCATGCAGCAGAGCTGACCGACGTCACGAGCTGACGCCCACGGACCCGTCCGTGGGCGTCAGCGCCTGCAATGCCCGGTACGCCGGGCCGGCGGCGGGCCCCGTCTCGCGGGACGGGTGGCGATGTCGCCGTAGCGTCTGCCGGGACGCGGCCGACGCGCACGTCCTGGAGGTGACGGAGCGGGGCAGGGTGCAGAGGACCAACACCCGAGCACGGAGGCCCGCATGGCTGGTCCAGTCCCGCTGTACCTCTCGCCGGAGCGCCTGGAGCAGCTCCAGCGAATCACCGATGCGATCCGGCTGCGAGCGGTGCTGTACCCGCCCCCGAAGCCACCGCAGCGCCGTCGCCGCACGCGGCAGTACCTCAGCGGCAAGCCGAACCCGCCGTGGCAGCCCCCGCGCTACCGCGGGCGACGCCGAGGATGAACCGAACGACGCGGTGCGCACCGCGTCCGACGACGAAGCACATCCTGCGCACCGGTGCGCGCACCGGCGATGGCGTTCACTCCCGACCGCCGCACCGGTGCGCAGGACGATGCGCCCCGGCGATGCGCACCGCATCGCGATGCGCGCACTCACGGTGACGCTGCGCAAGGTTGGCGCGGCCGATTGCGCACCCCTCCTTGCCGGGTGCGCAATCGGCGACGTTCTTCCTAGACCACGTTCGCTACCGCCCGCATCCTCTCCTTATGCGTGCACGATGCTGCGCACCAAGGAGAGAACTCTTCCGCCCGTCCCCGCCCTCAAGCCCTTCACACTGAGCGAAGCGGTGCGTGGCGCGGTGCGCACCCCACACCACGATGCGCACCGCCGGGAGAGAGCGCACAGCATCGTGCGCACCCGGGCAGGAGTGAACCGCGCCGAATCCGTACCGCTGGCGGGGAGCGCCGTTCATCGCGCACCGCGCACTGCACCGGTGCGCACCACAATGCGCACCGGTGGCACCGCAGCGGCCCGCCGGATCTGCTCCGGGGCGGCGAGTTGGGCCTTCGGCGACGTGGTCTCCATGACGCATCCCTACCGGTTCGCTGGCCGGGCGCCTGCTGCGCCCGGCCGATCGCCCACGGCGCGGGCCCGGGCCTGTGGACAGAGGCGGTGCTCCGGGGTCGGGGCGCGGCCCATGACGTCGATCACGGACAGACCCGCCCGGACCAGGGGCAGTCAAGGCGAAATCGGACATCCATCGGCGCTGGTCGTCAGGCCGCGGATAAGGGGTGCTTCCTCACGGTGGGCTCGGCCCGTACGCAGACCGGCGTGCGGCCGGACAACCGCCGACCCGGCCATCAGGCCGAAGAATCCGAGGACACCGTGCCCGCACCCGCCCCTTCCCGCCGCCGCGCCCGTCCGCGATCCTGGAGCCCGGCCCGCCGCCACCTCACTGCCCGGCCCTGCCGCGCCTGGCGCGTCGGCTGCTGGTCAAGTCCCGGTGAGGCCCTGCCGCCGGCGCTTGCGTTCCCACTGCCGAAGCCACTTCCGTGCCCGGCACCCGCGCACCCGGCATTTCCCCCTGTCACCACGGGTTTTCAGACTCGCGCCGGATCGTCACAACCCTCTTCTCTCCCCTTGTCCTTGAGTTGGTTGTCGGTGGTGGGGGAGAGCATCGGGTCCGGGGGCCCGGTCCCCTCCACGGCCGGGAGCCGGCGCCCGGCCGCTGGCCGGTCGCGGACGACGGGAGGGCAAGCCTGATGGCCAGCAAGCGCAAGGCGAACGAGGCGGGATCGTCCAACGACCTGCGCGGCGATGTGCTGCGCGTCCTCGGAGTGCTCAAGGTCGCCACGGCCGACCAGATCCAACGGCTGTGCTTGCCGCACCTGACCTACCGGCACACGACCAAGCCGACGGCGGCCAAGCAGAAGGAAGCACGCACCGCCTCCCACCGGGCCGCGGCGAACGACCTTCGCCGCCAGGGCCAGCTCCTGGACGGCGGCCGCACCAAGGGAGGGGAAGAGGTCCGCATTCTCACCGCTGCGGGGCTGGCGGCCGCCGGACTCGAGCTGGACCGCGAGCCGGAAGAGATGGGCGGCACGCCCAAAGGCGCGGGAAGCTCCGGGGCCTCCCACCCGATGACGGTGAACGAGACAGTCATCGCCCTGATCCGCCCGAAGCCGAACCTGGACCTGGTCGCGGGCGAGCCGCCCGAAGCGGTCGCCGCCGCACAGGCCGCCCTCGACGCCCCAGACGGGATCGGCACTCTCGCCTCTTATGCCACCGAGGTCGCGCTTCCGGTGAAGGGCACCTGGAAGAACCCCGCGATCGGCAGCGCCCGCGCCGACGTCGTCCTCACCGCCCCGGAAGCCGACGTGCCGCTGCTGTTCATCGAGGTCGACAACTGCACCGAGGACGCCGTCCTCATCGCCGCGAAGTTCGACAAGTACGCCCGGTTCTTCAAGCGCAAGGAGAAGGACACCGACGGCATCGAGAAGCCGCTGTGGCGCACCCGCTGGGATGTGTCCGCCCCGTGGTGGTACGACCAGGTGCACCCACCGGTCCTGCTCGTCTTCCACCAGGTCGGCAAGCGCCCCGCCCTGGGGCAGATGAAGAAGGTCGCCGACCTCACCCGCCGTCACTGGGAGGGCCAACGGTACGGCGGGTACGGCGGCTACCACCGTTACCCCGGCTGTATCCCGATCGTCGCGACGACGCTGCCCTGGCTGCGCGAGCACGGCCCGGCCGGCCCCGCGTTCTGGCGGTTCGGCCGTCAAGGACGGCAGCCTCTGCTGGAGGCGATCAGCAACCCCCGCCAGGACGCTGCCCTCGCTCGTCAACGCGCAGCTGAGCGCGAGCGGGAACGGCGCCGCGCGGAGCAGGAAGCCGCGGCCCGCGAGGCGCGGCGGCCGGTATGCGCGGACTGCGGCCGCAAGTTCAGCGACGACCGGTGGAAGGCCGTCGACCGGCGCGACTGGAGCCTGCCGCGCCAGTCGCACCCGCGTCTGTGCGAGGACTGCCAGAGTCGGGCCGTCGCAGCCGAGCAGCAGGCCGAAGCCGACGAACGCGAGCGCCAGGAGCAGGAGCGCCTGCGCCAGGAGGCGGAGGAACAGGCCGCAGCGCAGAAGGCCAGCGGCTGGTTCTCCCGCTTCCGGACCTGACCCGGGCCAGCCCCAACCGGCGGCGCGGGCAAGCCGCGCCAGGGACAAGCCCGCGCTGTCGGTGGCGGCTGGAACGCTGAACGGATGAACGGCGACGACGAGCAGCTGCTGTGCGGCAGGGTCTACGGCCGCGACCACGACGACCCTGACTCCGGCCCGCAGCCGGGGCACACCTACGTCGAACTGACCGGCGGCCCGCTGGACGGGCTGTTCCTGGACGTCACCGGCTGGACGACCGATGAGATCGACACCTGCGCCGCACTGCCCGCCGAGCTCGGTCAGTTCCCCGGTGGTCGCTCGCTGTACGACCCGCGTCCCGGCGACCCGGACCACTTCGACTGGTCGGGCGACACTCCCTGAGCACAGCACTGCCAAGTGAACTGGCTCAGGCGTGCATCTTTATCGGGTGGTCCATGTCGTCGATGTCGCGGAGCACGCTGACGGCAAGCATGACCGCGGTCACGGCGTTGACGGGGGTGTACTGGGTGGTCGCGGCTGCGTGAGCGGTGGCGTGCCGGTTGAAGTTCTGAGGGACTGGGGTCGGCGGCCAGAACGTTTTCAGCGCCTGCGGGAACGGCAGGAAGGCCGCGGCCTCGCGGAACTGGCGGATCGTGGGGTCGTCGTCCTCCACGGCCGGGATGTTCTCCAGGACCTTGGGGTATCCCTGCCACTGGCCGTTGGGCTTGAGCCATTCGGGATTGGCGAAGGCCAGGCCGCGGATGAGGGTGTCCCACACGTTGGCGGCCAGGGCCTGGGCGCCGCTGAACATGCCGTGCTCAGCCATGCGCACGCACTCTTCGAGCAGTGCCCTCTGTGCGATGAACCGTGTGTCGGTGACAGATGCGAGAGCCGCCTCGCAGGAGGCGAGGATCGTCGGGCGGCAGTCGTCGATGACCCGCGCACGGGAGGCTGGGTCGTCGGCGGTGAGCAGCTGCTGGATGACGTCGGCCGGGGGCACCCAGGCCAGCGGAACGCCCTCCTGCATCAGCGCGATCATCTCCGAGTAGTCGAGGCGGCTGCCCCGCCAGTTGGCGGGCATCATCGCGTCAAGACGTTCCAGCGCCGGCTGGAGCGGGGCGATGGCCTCGGCCAGGTGATCCATCGCGGGTATGCTGATCTCCACCGGCGGCACGACCGCCGCCGCGACGGTTCGCCGGATGTCCTCGGTGGCGGCAGCCAGAATCCCCGTCAGGTCCGGCCCGAAGCTGTTGTTCATCTTGATGCCCTCCCTTGTGCGTGGAGGGCATCATCCGGCACGAGGGCGCCTGAAGGAATCCGGTCCGGGTACCTCTCGGCGACCCAACTCGCGCTGCTCAGCGCGGTTAGCCGGTCGTGGGCGGGCCGATGTGCGCAGCCGGGCCGACCCTGCTTCCGCTGCGGCGGTGACCTCCTGCTGCACTGGCACGGTCCGCTGATGACCGGCATCTGGATGGAACTCTGCCCGGCCTGCGACGCCCGTCGCCCTGCCGCCCGCGCATTCATCCAGTGGCACCGAGACCCGGACCGCGATCCGAAGGCGCTGCCGAAGCTCTTCGAGGACTGGGAGACCGAGACCATGCACGCCCATGGCTGGGGCCGCGCCCCGCAGCCCGAAGCCCCGCCCAACCCACCGGCCCACCTGAGCCTCGACCGCGTGCACAAGGCCGGACGGACTAGGCTCCGTCCTGGCTGGCTGAGCTGGAAAGAGGCGGATATGAAGTACAAATTGATCGGGCCGGAGAGGTCGGAAGGCACCTACGACACGTTCGATGCTGCCGCCGCAGCGGCAGCATCGAACTACGCCGAAGGAGCCCCTCTGCAGTGGGATAACCCTGAGCCCGGTCGGCACCTCTTGTGGTATGTCCACAGGGATGAGGGCCTGAAGGTGGACACCCATTACAGGATCATCGAAGAAAGCCAGTAGGCCGACGTAAGAGTCCATCTGTTCCTCCTGGCTCTCCCCTCTCGCGTCGCGCCGCTTGCGCCTCCTCCGCCACCTGCACGACGCTCAGGCCATGGCCCAGTCGAGGCACCACGCGGCAGGGAGTGAACGTGACTACTCCGCTGAGTCGCGCTGGGCGATAGCGCGTCCGATGCTGTTCCAGCTGGACTCGACGGTGCCTTTCAGGGAGGGGCGGCCGAGCAGGCCGGCGAGGTCGCCGGTGACGTAGCGGTCGGGGTCGGGGGATAGCAGGTGCCGTCGGATGAGGTCGTCCTCGACGCCCTGCTGCTGGAGAAAGGCGGCGATGGTGCCGATCAGCAGCTGGCTGTGGGCGTGAGCGTCGGTGAGGGCGTACGACACCAGACGCTGCCACTCGCGCAGGCATGCGCCGTACTTGCGGCCTACCTGTACCGCCCGGTGGCAGTAGCTCGAGGTCCAGCGGCAGTGCTGCTCGACCGCCACCCAAGGCCCTCCGACGGAGCCCACGACGGCACAATGGCCCAACTTCGCTTCCTGCCGCCCAGCGCGGTGAGTCGGTCGTGGAGTGGAGGACGAAAATCGAGACCGCCGGGTGAACGCGTCTCTACGATAGTCAGACGATTCGTGCGAACTGTGCAAGGAGCACTCGGTGGGGGAAGTTGTACTGCACCCGGCAAGCGATCTGATCTCGGACAGCGAAATCCCCGCGATCATGGGGCAAATCCGGCCGCAGTGGCAGTCCAAAGGGCTGATCGAACGCGTTCGGCGCCTGCTGCCGGTGGACCCGAGCAGCGCGTGCCAGCGCCTGCTGAACGCCGCCGTCCAGGACCTCCGCGAGAAGGTCCAGATCGCTGGCATTGACATCGCAGCCGAAGTCGCCACAGCGCACAAGCTGCCGCCGATCAACCGCGGCGACCGCGGCGCCGAGGACATCGAGAACTACTCCACGGCCAAGCTCATCGACCTGTCGTACCGGATGGGACTGCTGAGCCGACCCGAGTGGCGCAAGATGACCCGCGCCTACGACATCCGCCGCGACCTGGAGCACGAGGATGCCGAGTACGAGGCAGGCATCGAGGACTGCATCTACATATTCAAGACCTGCGTCGACGCGGTCCTCTCCCGCGACCCCATCACGCTCATCCACGTCTCGGAGGTCAAGCAAATCGTCCAGGCGTCGGGCCCCGTCGCCTGGGACCCCGACCTCCTGACCGACTACGAGCACGCCCCCGACACCCGGCAGCTGGAGATCCTCAAGTTCCTGCTGAGCATGGCCCTGAACGACTCGGAGCCCGAACTCGTCCGCGGAAACTGCTACACCCTGATCGCGGAAATCTCCCCCTGTACCCGCGACGGCGTACGTGTCGACCTGGCCAAGCACCAGATGGACAAGATCGGACGCGTGCCGCTCACCGAGCTCCAGGTCCGCGTCGCCCACGCGGCCGGCATCCTGCCGTACTTCCGTAAAGCCCAGCGAACCGCCTTCTTCCGCAACCAGCTTGAGACCCTGGAGAAGATCGGCCACAGATGGAGGGCCAACTCCTCCCACGGAACCGCCCTCCGGCAGTTCCCCGAGTTCGGCGGGCTCGCCGCCGTCCCCGCCGACGTGCGGGTGCAGATCGTCCGATGGATGACTCTGTGCTACCTCGGGGAGCCGGGTGGCTACGGCACGATGGGCCGCAACCGCAAGGTCTTCTACAGCAACAGCGCCGCGCCTCTGATCGAGCAGATGTTCAAGGCGGGCCGCGAGGTCATTCGCGATGACCTGAGCGGCCTTCAGGACGACCGTGCGGTGAAGCGGGCCTGCTCGGATGGGGACGTCGCCCGGCGCTTCCAGAACCTCCTGGACCTGGTCGACGTATGACACAACGGGTTCGGGTGCCAGGAAGACAGCCCCCGGGATGCTGGCGGTCTGTGCCCTCACACGATGTACCTGCGGGTCGGCCAGGACGACCGAGATGGCCTTCTCCGCTGGTATCGGGACCCGGACCGCGACCCGAAGGCGCTGCCGAAGCTCTTCGAGGACTGGGAGACCGAGACCATGCACGTCCACGGCTGGGCACGCGCCCCGCAGCCCAAAGCTCGCCCAGCCCACCGGCGCACCTGCGCCTGTTCCCACGCGGACACGGCTGAGACGCAGGGACGGACGGCGCCGGAGTGCTTTGACGTGACTCCCTCCGCTAGCGTCCCTCAGTATCACCACATCGCCTCATCGGGGGACATCGACAATATGTCCGTGCACGACCTGACGGAAGTACAACTCGAACGGCAGCAACTCGCGCTGCTCGCCATGATCGGCACCCAGCAGGCAGCAGATCCTGACGGCCAATGGCCGATGTGGGACTGGGTGGAATACAAGGCGAAATCCTTTGGTATGGCGGATCCTCGAGGCGTGCTCGACTCGCTTCCGCGGATCGGGGCTTCCGGATCGGTAGGGTTCTCCTACGGCTTCACGACGGCGCTGCCCCGCATCCTCAGGGAGGACACCCGGATCAAGCTGACGGTCGCCGCAGCCTGGGCACTGGACGAAATGCGCTGCGCCCTGGGGGAGCCCATCCTCCAGGTGCTCCATCACATGATCGCGTTGTGGCGGAACGCCCCACGCTCACCGAATGAGGTCACACGAGTCTCCCTCACGTCCGAGGACCTGCAGCAGGCGCTTCCGCAGATGGATCCCCGCATCCTCCGCATGGTCCCGGACTCCTTCCTCAACGAACCGGTTTGGTCTGGATCGTCCGGCAAAGCGCCGGACGGCAGCTGGAGTATGGACGTCCCACGGGACGTCATGCGCTATGAGCGCGCCACTGACCTGCGCGGCTACGTGAGCGAGACCTGCAGACAGGTGCACAGAGTTCTGCAGGAGGCCGACAGGGATTTCACCGGCGGGGAGCCGGCGCCTGTGCCGTCCCCGGACGCGGTGCTTCACCTCAACGCGTCCCGCACGGCTCTGTTGATGTGGCTGTGGCACCAGAAACTGCGACAGGGCCCAGGCGAGCCCATGCCGAACGTGATGGACGTGCTCCGGGACGACGACCTCTCCGTGGACCAGGGCGTCCGGTTCACCGAGAGCGAGATCGACCGAGCCTCTGAATACCTGGAGCAGCACGGACTGATCAAAGGCGGCGGCACGCTCGACCAGATGGCCGGCCCGGCCCTGGCTAAGATCACTCCGGCCGGTGAGGACTGCGTGGAGGGCTACAACGGCGACGTCGGCGCGTACATCCGGCGCAGAGACAACAGCCCCGTGACGTTCCACATCGCCGCGAACAACGGCAACATTGCGGCCAACAGCACCGGTGTCACCCAGAACGCCGCAACACAGGCCGCCTTCGACCCGGCACAAACCCTGGCAGCGGTCAGCCTGATCCGGCAGCTGACCCCGGCCTTGACCCCGGATACCGGGGAACAGCAGGCGCTCCTGGTACAGGCGCGTGAGCTCCAGACGGCTGTCGAGGCCCCTGCGCCGGACCGCGTGGCGGTGCAGCGCATCGCGGAAGGAGTCTTGTCCACGATCCGCGGCTTCACCCACTCACCGACGTCCAACGTCTTGCCCTGGAAGCGGTAGAGCAAGGCATACCCAGCCCGTAGAGCGCTCTGGCAAAGGGTCTTCCAGCACGCGATGGATCGGCAGACGTACGAGCGGACGGCTCACTGTCAGACCCTCTCCGTACGCTCGCTGTGAGGCACCTGAGACAGGAGGGCATCGTGGCCCGTGGCATCAGCTCCCGCGACTTCGACAAGTTCTCGAAGGCATACGTCGGGGCTTGAAGAAGAGCTTGGAGCAGGCCGCGCGGCGCAACCATCCTCGTGTGCAGATCCAGGCCGAAAGCAGCACATCTGGAGGCGTGTTGAGCCGCAGCGGGGCGATCGAGAGCAGTGCCTACCTGGCACAACTGCTGATGTGGCTGGACGCCAACCACCAACAGCGCCCAGCCGAATACGTCGACGTGACCCGGTTCGTCGAAGAACATCAGCTCGAAGACGAAGATCCCACCGTCCTTGCTCTCCAACTCGAGCAACACGGCCTGGTGACCATCGCCCGCGTCATGACCGGAGCCACCGACGTCCACCTCACCGACGAAGGCGTCGTTGCTGTACAACGGCTGAAAAACCTTCAGAAGGACCGCGCCGCCCGGCTGCGCCACACGATGGACGCCTTCCTGCGATGGCTCTACGACACCGCAGGCGACCAGACGCCCATCAGCCGGCCCTTTTCCTCGCGACGCCCGGCTCGTACTTCGCCGGAGCCGAGATCACTGGCTCGGAACTGCATCAAGCGCTCTCCTACCTGGCAGAGCACGACCTCATCGAAGCCATCGACACCGACCCCGCCACGGTCGCCATCACACCCCAGGGCGCCAGCTGCGCCTTGGCAGGAGGAAGCGTGCAGGAACACATCAACCAGCCGAAACCTGGCGACACCGTCACCTTCCACATCGGCGAGAACACCGGCAACATCGCCGCGAACAGCCGCGACTTCACCATGAACGCCACCACCAACAAGGACGGGATCGACCCCACGGCGGTCGTCATGCTCGCCCGCGCCCTGCGTCAGGCCGCACCGATCCTGGAGCTGCCGGAAGACGACGTCATCGAGTTCACCCAGCTCGCCACACGTATGGAAGCCGAGGCCGCCAGCGGCTCGCCCGACCCCAGCAGGCTCCAGCGGTGGGGCAGTTCCATCATGGGCATCCTCAACTCTCCCGTCGTCAGTGGAGCGCTGGGAAGCGTGCTCGCCGCATACACGGGGATCGTGCTACCAGGCCTTCCTCCCGCCTGACACTGCAATTCCACGAGGTTTCGTCACGCTGCCGCCGCCCACTCCAACCCGAGGGCGGCCAGCGCCTGGAGCTTGTCCGCGGTGAGCTTCC